>CALMID010000497.1 GCA_937863915.1 uncultured Pseudomonas sp. | reverse complement strand
CGAAAAAGCGCAGTTTACGAGTGGTAAATGAGCATTTTGAGCCTGTTTTTAACGCTGCGATGGCAACGCAGGTAGTTTTTCGACAGCCTGCTAGCCGCTGCGCTCGGTGCGCCCACCGGAACGAGCCAGGTAGCCTGAGCCGGTCTCGCACAGCAGACCATCGCGCTGTACCGCCGGCAGGGCATCCACGCCATCGCGCAAGGCATAGGCACTGAACCCCAGTTCGCTGAGCAGGAATACCGCACTGGCACTGCGTTTGCCGCTGTCGCAGTAACACAGGTAGGTACGCTGCGGATCGAGCAGACGCGCCTTGAGTCGCAGCAGGTGCAGCGGCATGTTCAACGCCTGCAGGGCATGCGCCCGTTCGTATTCCTCCTGCTGACGCACATCCAGCCACTGCGCCCCTTCGGCAAGCAGGCGTGCGCCTTCGCCCAGGGACACCTCATGCACCACCGGCGCCTTGAGCAAGGCCAGGAAGTCATCGCGATCCAGCCGCAGTACCACGCCATCTTCCAGCATGGTCACGCTGGCATTGCGGGGCCTGTCGGCCAGCAGCGCCTCCTCACCGAAACAGGCACCCACCTCAAGTTCGGCCAGCACCTGCTGCGCCGAGCCTTCATCACGCATCACTTCGGCGCGACCGCTCTTGAGGAAGTAGCAGCAGTCACCCAATTCGCCCTGGCTGATGATGCGCTGATCGGCCTCTACCACGAGAGACTGCATGCGCTGGAACATGCTGCGCACATTGCCAGGCGGCACCTTGTTGAATAGCGGATTGGCCAGCAGCGCCTCCAGCCATTCGACATCTTCGCCGGTATCCTGCAGCTCCAGCAGCAGGTCCTGATAGGACAGACGCCAGGTCAGCAGGCGGTTGAACGTGGCACTGTCCAGCGCCAGCACGCTGACATCGCTCAGTGCCACCGCCTCATGCAGACGGGGCAAGGTCGGCGACAACGGATGGCAGCTTTCCGGCGAACCGGCCTGAAGCACCTGCTCGGCACCTTGCCCATCACGCAGCAGCAACTCGCCACTGAGCAGGTAATAGGTCATTGCCGTCTGTTCGCCCAGCGCGAACAGACGCTGGCCGGCCAGCAGCAATTGCGGCACCAGTTGCGGACGCAGCTCACGCCACTGCAATTCCGACAGCACATTGAGCGGCGTCAGACTGCGCAATTGTTCAGGACTCAGAGGATGACTCATGGCTGCGCTAACTCCGCACACTCGAAAATTCATCTGGGCCACCGGGGCGATACCCCTGCAGACCACCACCGTGCAGCAGTACCACACGGCTACCGGCAGCAAGGTAACCGCCGGCCACCTGCTGCTGCAACGCCAGCAGCATTTTGCTGCTGTAGATCGGTTCGAAACGCATGCCGCACTGCACTTCACAGTCCCGCATGAAATCCAGCAGTGCCTGATCGAAACGACCAAAGCCGGCGCCGCAGGCTTCCAGCAATCGGTACTGTCGCCGCTCAAACCGCGCAGCCTGCAACAGCGTTTCGATCTGCTCACTCACACCATAGCGCTCCGGCACCGCCAGCGCGCCAACCAGTTCACGTCCTGCCGGCAAGGCCAGCTGCAAACCGACCAGCGTGGTGCCGCTGCCTACCGCCAGCCACAGTTGCTGATAATCGGTCCAGCCGAGGCCGGCCAACTGGCTGTCGATCATCTCGACAATCGCGGCGCAGCCTTCAGTGCCGAGCAGGCCTCCACCGCCCTCGGGCACCGGGTGATAACCCGGATAGCGCTGCTGCCAGGGCAGCCAGCACGATGCCTGATGCCGCTGCCGGTACTCGCTGTAACCCAGCCAGTGCAGCTGCATGCCCATGGCCTGCAGGTCGGCCACCGTGGCCGTATCCTGCGGCTCGCCGCGTAGCAGGCCGACCGAGGCGAAACCGAAGCGTTGCCCGGCAGCTGCCAGGGCATGCAGATGATTGGAATGAGCTCCGCCAACACTGATCAGGCCGGGCGCCGCACTCGCCTCGGCCACCCGCAGGTGGCCCTTGAGTTTGAACCACTTGTTGCCACTGAGCAGTGGATCAAGCAGCTCCAGGCGCAGGATCGCCGCCTCGACGCCGGCGGCTTCAAGCCAGGACAGATG
>CALMID010000496.1 GCA_937863915.1 uncultured Pseudomonas sp. | reverse complement strand
GGCGGTATTCGATCCGCGTCGCGCGGAGAGTCCCTGCTACCACTGCCTGTACGGGCATGGCAGTGAAGCCGAGCTGACCTGCAGCGAGGCGGGCGTGGTCGGGCCGCTGGTGGGGGTGGTGGGCAGCCTGCAGGCGCTGGAGGCGCTCAAGCTGCTGGCCGGGTTTGGTGAGCCGCTGGTGGGGCGCCTGCTGCTGATTGATGCCTTTTCCAGCCAGTTCCGCGAGCTGCGGGTCAAGCGCGATCCGGGCTGTACGGTGTGCGGAGCACGGCATGGCCAATAGCGCGCCGATCGGCGTGTTCGACTCCGGCGTCGGCGGGCTGTCGGTGCTGCGCGAGATTCACGCGCAACTGCCTAACGAAGCACTGCTCTATGTCGCCGACAGCGGCCATGTGCCTTACGGCGAGAAGAGCGCCGAGTTTATCCGCGAGCGTAGTCAGAAGATTGCGGAGTTTTTGCTGGCGCAGGGCGCCAAGGCGCTGGTGCTGGCCTGCAATACCGCGACGGTGGCGGCGGTGGCGGATTTGCGCGAGCGTTACCCACAGCTGCCCATCGTCGGCATGGAACCGGCGGTCAAACCGGCAGCGTCAGCGACCCGCTCCGGTGTGGTGGGTGTGCTGGCCACCACAGGCACCCTGAAAAGCGCCAGGTTCGCGGCTTTGCTCGATCGTTTCGCCAGTGATGTGCGGGTGGTGACCCAGCCCTGCCCAGGGCTGGTCGAGTGCGTCGAGGCCGGTGACCTCGACAGTCTGGCTGTGCGCCAGTTGCTGCAGGGTTATGTGGATCCTCTGCTGGCCGCCGGGTGCGACACCCTGATTCTCGGCTGTACCCATTACCCTTTTCTCAGGCCGCTGCTGCGTGAGCTGGTGCCCGCCGATGTGGCCCTGATCGATACCGGCGCAGCGGTGGCTCGCCAGCTGCAGCGTCTGCTGGATCAGCACGATGCCCTGGCTCCGCACTCGGCCCCGCATTCGGCACGCTTCTGGAGCAGTGGCGCTCCGGCTCAACTGAAACAGATCCTGCCGCTGTTGTGGGGCAGCCCGGCACCGGTCAACGTCCTGCCGGAATAACCCGGTTTTGCAAGGGGCTAAAGATTTCTATACTTCACCCGGATAACAGCACATCACTCTCAGGCAATAAGGAAAGTTGAATGAAAGCACTGACTTCGCTGACCGCCGTGGCGGCTCTGGTTCTGGGCTACGCGCTGAGCGCGCAGGCCGCCGACGTGACCGCCGCCATTGGCCAGAGTGGCGACTCCACCATGGTCTATCGCCTGGGCAGCCAGTGGGACTGGGACAGTGCCTGGATGCAGAGCGACAGCGGTCGCCTGACCGGCTACTGGGATCTGGGGTACACCTACTGGGACGGTGACGAAACCGCCAGCAACCACAGCGTTTCCTTCTCGCCGGTATTCGTCTACGAGTTCGCCGGGGAAACGGTAAAACCCTACGTTGAAGCCGGTATCGGCGTGGCCCTGTTCTCCAGCACCGAGCTGGAGGACAACAACCTGAGTTCGTCCTTCCAGTTCGAAGACCGTCTGGGCGCCGGCGTGCGCTTTGCCGGTCAGGAGATTGGCGTGCGCGCCATCCACTACTCCAACGCCGGCATCAAACAGCCGAACGATGGCGCCGAGGCGTACACCCTGCACTACCGCACCCG
>CALMID010000495.1 GCA_937863915.1 uncultured Pseudomonas sp. | reverse complement strand
GGGTGTGAAGCTGAACTTCCCGGATGATGACGTGGCCTGCGTCACCGGCGAGGGCAGCATCCAGATGAACATCCAGGAGCTGTCGACCTGCCTGCAGTACGATCTGCCGGTGAAGATCGTCAACCTGAACAACGGCGCGCTGGGCATGGTCCGCCAGTGGCAGGACATGCAGTACAACAGCCGTTACTCGCACTCCTACATGGAGTCGCTGCCGGACTTCGTCAAGCTGGCCGAGTCCTATGGTCACGTGGGCATGCGCATCACCGACCTCAAGGATCTCAAGCCGAAGATGGAAGAGGCGTTTGCCCTGAAAAACCGTCTGGTGTTCCTCGATATTGCCGTGGATACCAGCGAGCACGTGTACCCGATGCAGATTCGCGAGGGTGCCATGCGTGACATGTGGCTGAGCAAGACGGAGCGTACCTGATGCGACACATTATCTCCCTGCTGCTGGAAAACGAGCCGGGCGCACTGTCGCGCGTCGTCGGGTTGTTCTCTCAGCGTAACTACAACATCGAAAGCCTCACTGTGGCGCCGACCGAAGACCCGACCCTGTCGCGTCTGACGCTGACCACTGTTGGGCACGATGACGTGATCGAGCAGATCACCAAGAACCTCAACAAGCTGATCGAAGTGGTCAAGCTGGTGGACCTGTCGGAAAGTGCCCACATCGAGCGCGAGCTGATGCTGGTCAAGGTCAAGGCAACTGGCGCTCAGCGTGCCGAGATCAAGCGCACCACCGATATCTTCCGCGGTCAGATCGTGGATGTGACCAGCAGCGTCTACACCATTCAGCTGGCAGGTACCAGCGACAAGCTGGACAGTTTCATCCAGGCCATCGGCACCACGTCGATTCTGGAAACCGTACGCAGTGGTGTCACCGGCATTGCCCGTGGCGACAAAGTACTGAGCATCTAACTATTTTTCACAGGCCCTTCGTGGGCCAGGTAATGAGGAGAATTTCCATGGGCTTGAATGTTTACTACGACAAGGACTGTGACCTGTCGATCATCCAGGGCAAGAAAGTTGCCATCATCGGTTACGGTTCCCAGGGCCACGCGCATGCGTGCAACCTGAAAGACTCCGGTGTGGACGTTGTGGTTGGTCTGCGTACCGGTTCCGCTACCGTTGCCAAAGCCGAAGCGCATGGCCCGACCGTCAAGCCGGTAAAGGATGCTGTAGCCTGGGCTGATCTGGTCATGATCCTGACCCCGGACGAGTTCCAGGGCAAACTGTACAAAGAAGAGATCGAGCCGAACCTGAAAAAAGGCGCGACCCTGGCCTTTGCTCACGGTTTCTCCATCCACTACAACCAGGTTGTGCCGCGCGCCGATCTCGACGTGATCATGATCGCGCCGAAGGCCCCGGGTCACACCGTGCGTTCCGAGTTCGTTCGTGGCGGCGGTATCCCTGACCTGATCGCCATCTATCAGGACGCTTCCGGCAATGCCAAGAACGTCGCTCTGTCCTACGCCAGCGGCGTGGGCGGTGGTCGTACCGGCATCATCGAAACCACCTTCAAGGAAGAGACCGAAACCGACCTGTTCGGTGAGCAGGCTGTTCTGTGCGGCGGTTGCGTTGAGCTGGTCAAAGCCGGTTTCGAAACCCTGGTTGAAGCCGGTTATGCGCCGGAAATGGCCTACTTCGAGTGCCTGCACGAGCTGAAGCTGATCGTTGACCTCATGTTCGAAGGCGGTATCGCCAACATGAACTACTCGATCTCCAACAACGCCGAGTACGGTGAGTACGTAACTGGTCCGGAAGTGATCAACGCCGAATCCCGTCAGGCCATGCGCAACGCCCTGAAGCGTATTCAGGACGGCGAGTATGCCAAGATGTTCATCAGCGAAGGCGCGACCAACTATCCGTCGATGACTGCTTATCGCCGCAACAATGCCGCTCACGGCATTGAAGTGGTTGGTGAGAAGCTGCGTGCCATGATGCCGTGGATCGCTGCCAACAAGATCGTCGACAAGAGCAAGAACTAATCTGCTCGGGTTGATGGGAAAAAACGCGGCTTAGGCCGCGTTTTTTCATTATGTGCAGAGGCTTCTGGTATAAAGCAGGGCGCTGAACCCCGGTCGGGTTTGGTGGTCAATCAGTAATCGTTTTTCAGGCAAGGTACTGCGCATGAGTGATAACGCCAAAGAAACCGGTCAGTCTGCCGAGGCGGAAAGCCTGTTGCCCATCGATGAGCATGTCGAAGAAGTGCATGACGAGCAGGGGCGCAAGGTTCGTCATCGTGGCATCTACCTGTTACCCAACCTCTTTACCACGGCAGCCCTGTTCTCCGGCTTCTACGCCATCATCAATGGCATGAGCGGGCATTTCGAGAATGCGGCGATTGCCATCTTTGTGGCCATGGTACTCGACGGTCTCGATGGCCGAGTGGCGCGACTGACCAATACGCAAAGCTCTTTCGGCGCCGAGT
>CALMID010000494.1 GCA_937863915.1 uncultured Pseudomonas sp. | reverse complement strand
GTGCCGGAGGAGAAGGGCTTTGTGCGGGTGAGCAAGGTCGAGGGTATCTGGAAGTTCACGCCAAAGGCCGATGGCCAGGTCGAGGCGCTGTATCAGGTGCACACCGAGCCAGGTGGCAGCATTCCCTCCTGGCTGGCCAACAGCTTCGTGGTCGATGCGCCGTACCTGACACTGGAGAAGCTGCGCGCGCTCGCCGAAAAGCGCTGAGCGACAGGCAATAAAAAACGGGAGCCGAGGCTCCCGTTTTTTATATCTAGGGGGAAGGCGCTTAGTTGCGCTCTTCCACCTTGACGTAGTTGCGCTGCTCGTAGCCGGTGTACAGCTGGCGCGGACGGCCGATCTTGTAAGGGCTGGAGAGCATTTCCTTCCAGTGCGAGATCCAGCCGACGGTGCGCGCCAGGGCGAAGATCACGGTGAACATGCTGGTCGGAATGCCGATCGCCTTGAGGATGATCCCCGAGTAGAAGTCGACGTTCGGATACAGGTTGCGTTCCTTGAAGTACGGATCGGTGAGGGCGATCTCTTCCAGGCGCATGGCCAGTTCCAGCTGCGGGTCGTTCTTGATGCCCAGTTCGGCCAGCACTTCGTCGCAGGTCTTCTTCATCACGGTGGCGCGCGGGTCACGGTTCTTGTAAACGCGGTGACCGAAGCCCATCAGTTTGAACGGATCGTTCTTGTCCTTGGCCTTGGCGATGAACTTGTCGATGTTCTCGACGCTGCCGATCTCGTCCAGCATGGTCAGCACGGCTTCGTTGGCGCCACCGTGAGCCGGGCCCCAGAGAGCGGCGATGCCGGAAGCGATACAGGCGAACGGGTTGGCACCGGAGGAGCCCGCCAGGCGTACGGTGGAGGTCGACGCGTTCTGCTCGTGGTCGGCGTGCAGGACGAAGATGCGGTCCATGGCCTTGGACAGTACCGGGCTGATCGGTTTGATCTCGCACGGGGTGTTGAACATCATGTGCAGGAAGTTTTCCGCGTAGTTCAGATCGTTGCGCGGATACATCATCGGCTGGCCAGTGGAGTACTTGTAGGCCATGGCAGCGATGGTGGGAATCTTGGCAATCAGACGCATCGCGGAGATTTCGCGGTGCTGCGGATTATTGATGTCCAGGGAGTCGTGGTAGAAGGCGGACAGGGCGCCAACTACGCCACACATGATCGCCATCGGGTGGGCGTCTCGGCGGAAGCCGTTGAAGAAGCTCTTGAGCTGCTCGTGAACCATGGTGTGGTTCTTGATGGTGCTGACGAACTTTTCTTTCTGCGCGGCGTTCGGCAGTTCGCCGTTGAGCAGCAGGTAGCAGGTCTCCAGGTAGTCGGAGCTTTCAGCCAGTTGCTCGATCGGATAGCCGCGGTGCAGCAGGATGCCCTTGTCACCATCGATATAGGTGATCTTCGACTCGCAGGAGGCGGTGGACATGAAGCCCGGGTCAAAAGTGAAGTGACCGGTAGCGGTCAGGCCACGCACATCGATCACGTCCGGGCCCACAGTGCCACTCAGAACGGGCAGTTCGACGGGGGCTGCGCCCTCGATGATCAACTGCGCTTTTTTGTCAGCCATGTGGCCTCCTAATTAATGCTTGAAATCATCTGACTGCCCCCCACGCAGGGCTGGCGACACTATAGAGACATAAAAATTAATGTCAATTTGCGAAAACCCAGGCGGCAGAAGGGTTTGCGTGCAAAAAAATGAACATAAAAGGCGGCTAATACGCCTTTTTTTTTGCCTGCGCAATCCGCTTTTAGGGAGGGGTTGTCGCGTTGTTATTAGCTGGCTAACTGTCTATACTCGACCACCGACCGTAGGCGGGATTCTGCCCCTGTCTATGGTTGGCAGCACTCCCTTGGTGAAGGGGTACCTGACCAGTGCACTTCCCGACAACTTGCCCTGCGGTATTGGGGCCTCAGTGTGAAAAAAGCCGTGAATAGCCAACGACCTGTAAACCTAGATCTTAGGACTATCAAACTCCCGATCACTGCTTATACCTCCATTCTGCACCGCGTATCCGGTGTCATCCTGTTCGTCGGCCTGGCCGTGCTGCTCTATGCACTGGACAAGTCGCTGGCGTCCGAGGAAGGCTTCGCGCAGGTGAAAGAATGCCTGACCAGTCCGCTGGCTAAGTTTGTGACCTGGGGGCTTCTGTCCGCCCTGCTGTATCACCTGGTGGCCGGTGTACGCCACTTGATCATGGACATGGGCATCGGTGAGTCGCTGGAAGGCGGCAAGCTGGGCTCCAAGCTCGTCATCGTCATCTCGGCGGTGCTGATCGTGCTGGTGGGGGTGTGGGTATGGTAACCAACGTCACGAACTTCTCGCGTTCGGGTCTCTACGATTGGATGGCTCAGCGCGTTTCTGCGGTCGTTCTCGCGGCTTATTTCCTCTTCCTGCTTGGCTATCTGGTAGCCAATCCGGGCGTGACCTATGCCGATTGGCATGGTCTGTTCTCCCAGAACTGGATGCGCATCTTCAGTCTGCTGGCCATGCTTTCCATTTCGGTGAACGCATGGGTCGGCATGTGGACCATCACCACTGACTACCTGACCCACATGGCGCTGGGCAAGTGGGCCACTGGCGTGCGTTTCCTTGTTCAGGCGTTCTGCGGCATGGCGATGTTCGTGCTGTTTGTCTGGGGCGTACAGATTCTCTGGGGTATCTGATTCATGGCTAGCATTCCTACTCTCAATTTCGACGCCATCATCATCGGTGGCGGTGGCGCCGGCATGCGCGCAGCGCTGCAGCTGTCCCAGTCCGGCCACAAGACTGCCGTGGTAACCAAGGTCTTTCCGACCCGTTCCCACACCGTGTCTGCCCAGGGCGGCATCACCTGTGCCATCGCTTCGGCTGATCCGAATGACGATTGGCGCTGGCACATGTACGACACCGTTAAGGGTTCCGATTACATCGGTGACCAGGATGCGATCGAGTACATGTGTTCCGTTGGCCCGGAAGCGGTGTTCGAACTCGAGCACATGGGTCTGCCGTTCTCCCGTACCGAGCAGGGCCGCATCTACCAGCGTCCGTTCGGTGGCCAGTCCAAGGACTTCGGCAAGGGCGGCCAGGCTGCCCGTACCTGTGCCGCGGCCGACCGTACCGGTCACGCCCTGCTGCACACTCTGTATCAGGCCAACCTGAAGAACGGCACCGTCTTCCTCAACGAGTGGTACGCGGTTGATCTGGTGAAGAACCAGGACGGCGCTGTTGTGGGTGTGATCGCCATCTGCATCGAAAATGGCGAAACCGTCTACATCCGCTCCAAGGCCACCGTGCTGGCCACTGGCGGTGCAGGTCGTATCTACGCTTCCACCACCAATGCCCTGATCAATACTGGTGACGGCGTGGGCATGGCCCTGCGTGCCGGCGTGCCGGTGCAGGACATCGAAATGTGGCAGTTCCACCCGACCGGTGTTGCCGGTGCCGGTGTGCTGATCACCGAAGGTTGCCGTGGTGAGGGTGGCTACCTGATCAACAAGCATGGCGAGCGCTTCATGGAGCGTTACGCACCGAACGCCAAAGACCTGGC
>CALMID010000493.1 GCA_937863915.1 uncultured Pseudomonas sp. | reverse complement strand
ACAGCATGTCGAAGTAGCCGTTGTCCCAGGTGGTGGGATTGGGCTTCCAGGCACCCTCGATGCCGCTGGTAGTGGTGTGCACGCCCTTGCCGCTGCCGAACTTGTTGATCCAGCCCAGGCCCTGTTCTTCGATACCCGCGGCTTCCGGCTCCGGACCGACCAGCGACGGATCGCCTGCGCCGTGGGCCTTGCCAAAGGTGTGACCGCCAGCCACCAGGGCCACGGTTTCCTCATCGTTCATCGCCATGCGCGCGAAGGTTTCGCGCACATCACGGCCGGACGCCACAGGATCAGGGTTGCCATCCGGGCCTTCGGGGTTCACATAGATCAGGCCCATCTGCACCGCCGCCAGCGGGTTATCGAGCTGGCGATCGCCCTGATAACGGCTATTGGCCTTGTCACTGGTGGCCAGCCACTCGCGCTCGGCACCCCAGTAGATATCCTCTTCCGGTTCCCAGATATCGGCACGGCCACCGGCAAAACCGAAGGTCTTGAAGCCCATGGATTCCAGGGCGACGTTACCGGCCAGGATGAACAGGTCGGCCCAGGAAATCTGGCGGCCGTATTTCTGCTTGATCGGCCACAGCAGACGGCGGGCCTTGTCCAGGTTGCCGTTGTCCGGCCAGCTGTTGAGCGGGGCAAAGCGCTGGTTGCCGGTGCCGGCACCGCCGCGGCCATCCTGAATCCGGTAGGTGCCGGCAGCGTGCCAGGCCATGCGGATCATCAAGCCACCGTAGTGGCCCCAGTCGGCCGGCCACCAGTCCTGGGAGTCGGTCATCAGCGCCGTGAGGTCCTTGACCAGGGCATCAAGGTCCAGCTTCTTGAATTCTTCGGCGTAGTTGAACGCCTCCCCCATGGGGTCGGACTTGGCAGAATGCTGATGAAGGATGCTCAGCTTGAGCTGATTGGGCCACCAGTCGGCATTCGACGGGCCGCCGGCAATGGTGTGTTTGGCAGCACCGGCAGCGAACGGGCATTTGGCTTCGTTTGACATGGTCTTTTCTTCCTTTTGCTTGCGCCTAATTCGTGAACAGAGTGTTGACCCTGCACCCCAAACCTCGCCAATAGGTTTTAGGAATGGCACTGATAGTAGTCTGGAAGAAGACCGTTGGAGCCCCGTTAATCAGTCGCTTTCAGGCAGAGTGTTGCAAGCGAATACGGCAGCACGGCTTGCGGCCCGGCCTCAACCGGTAGAGGGAGGCTCTAGGCCTCCACTGCACTCCATTGTTTGCTCAACCGCTTGTCCGACACCGCCATCCTGGTGCCCAGTTGCTGGGCGAACAGCGACACGCGGTACTCCTCCAGCATCCAGCGATACAGCACCAGCTCCGCATCGCGCTTGCCCTCCTGGGCATGCTTGGCGGCGCGGGCCTGGTATTGCTCCCAGGCGGCACTGAGCTCGGCGGTCCACACGCGGTCACGCTGCAGCTGCGCAGCAATTTTGTCGAAGCGCTGTTCGATGGCCTTGAGGTAGCGCGGCACTTCCCTGAGCCACTCGGCCGGGGTTTCGCGCACAAAGCCTGGGTAGACCAGATTACTCAGTTGCAGCTTGATGTCGTTCAGGGCCATGGCCTGGGCCAGGTCGATCTTGCCCTTGAAGCGCTTTTGCAGGCCGTGGGCCAGTTGCAGGATGCTCAGGGTCAGACGGGCGATACGCTCGGCATGTGCCGCCCAGTCACCGCGCTTGCGCTCGGCCAGCGCGGCCAGCGCCGCGCCATCGCGCGGCAACTGTGGCTCACCTTCGAGGATGCAGGCATCCAGGCTGGCCAGCAGGATGTCTTCGACCAGCGCTTCGGGGCGGCCCAGCTCGCGATAGAGCAGGCCCAACTCGGTCAGCCCCGGCAACTTGCTACGCAAGAACTTGGCTGGCTCGGCCAACTGTTGCAGCAGCAGGCGCTGCAAGGCGCGCCGGTGCTGGTAGTCAGCTTCGGCCTGGGTGGCAAAGCGCCCTTCCTTGACCTCGCCCGCCTCCTCCACCAGCGCCGGGAAAACCGTCAACCAGACGCCGGCGATCTTCTGCTGGGTCTTCTCGGCGACCTGAGCAAAAGCCTTGGCCTCGACGGGCTTCTGTTCCTGCTTCTGCTGCGGAATGGCCAGCGCCGCCTGGCTGGCCTCGGCGAAGCGCGCGCAGAGCTCGGCCAGATCACGGCCTTCGCCGAGGAACTTGCCGCGCGCATCCACCACTTCGAGGTTCATGCGCAGATGCGCCTCCAGGCCCGCCGCCGATTCAGCCCAGGCCTCCTCTGACACGCGGGCGCCGGTCATGCGGGTCAGCTCGCGGCCTAGCGATTCGGGCAGGGAGCCCTCGCCAAAGGCGATCTTCGACAGGGCAGCACCGACGAAATCCGGTACCGGCACGAAGTTCTTGCGAATAGCCTTGGGCAGACCACGCACCAAAGCGATGGCCTTGGCCTCCAGCAGGCCAGGCACCAGCCACTCTAGGCGCTCGGCCGGAAGCTGCGGCAGCAGTGGCGCCGGCACGCGCAGGGTCACGCCATCGCGGGCATGGCCGGGCTCGAAGTGGTAGGTGAGCGGCAGACGCAACTCGCCCAGACGCAACTGGTCAGGGTACTGCGCGGCGGTGACCTCACTGGCCTCACGGGCCAGCACGTCCTCCTCGCGCATCAGCAGCAGCTGCGGGTCCTTGGCGCTGCCTTGCTTGTACCAGCTGTCGAAGCTGGCGGCCTGATAGATATCGGCCGGCAGCCGGGCATCGTAGTAGGCGAACAGGGTTTCCTCGTCGGCAAGAATGTCGCGCCGGCGGGCCTTGGCCTCCAGTTCATCGAGCAGCTCCAGCAGCTCGCGGTTGGCCGTGAGGCATTTGGCGCGGCTGTTGATTTCACCACCCACCAGCCCTTCGCGGATAAACAGCTCACGGGCGGCCACCGGATCGACCGGCCCATAGTGCACCGGTCGGCGGCCGACCACGATCAGGCCATAGAGGGTTACCTGCTCGAAAGCCACCACCTGGCCGCGCTTCTTCTCCCAGTGCGGCTCGAAGTGGTTTTTCTTGATCAGGTGACCGGCCAGCGGCTCGATCCAGTCCGGCTCTATCTTGGCCACCATGCGGGCGAACAGCTTGGTGGTTTCCACCAGTTCGGCGGCCATCACCCAGTTGGGCTTCTTACGCCCGATCACCGACGACGGATGAATCCAGAAACGCCGCTGGCGCGCGCCAAGATAATCGCCGTCCTCGGTCTTCTGGCCGATCTGGCTGAGCAAGCCGGACAGAATCGCCTTGTGCACCGCCGCGTAGCTCTTGGCGCGTTGCGCCGCTTCGCTGGCCTCGGCCTGCTCACGGGCAATCACATTGACCTTGGTGTCGGTGGTCGGTTTGACCGGCTTTGGCGCCGATTCAGTCTCACGCTTATCCGAAGCTTTCGCTGCCGACAGCTGCAGCTCGCGGGCGATCAGCACCAACTGGCGGTGCGCATCGCGCCACTCGCGCAGACGCATGTAGTTGAGAAAGTTCTTCTTGCACCAGTTACGCAGCGGGTTGCTGCCCAGCTCCTGGCGTTTTTCCTCAAAGCCGCGCCACAGATTGATCAGCGCGGCGAAGTCGGAATCGACGTCCTTCCACTGCACATGCGCCTGGTCGGCGGCCTGCTGGCGATCCATCGGCCGCTCGCGCGGGTCCTGCACGGACAGCGCCGAAGCGACGATCAGGATCTCGTCCAGGCTGCCGAGTTTGGCCGCTTCCAGCACCATACGACCCAAACGTGGGTCGATGGGCAGGCGCGCCAGCTGCCGGGCCAGGCCCGCGGGGTCGGTCGCGCGGAA
>CALMID010000492.1 GCA_937863915.1 uncultured Pseudomonas sp. | reverse complement strand
GCCGGCCAGTCAGCTGCCGCTGAGTGATCGCGGTCTGGCTTACGGCGATGGCCTTTTTGAAACCCTGCGTGTCAGTGGCGGGCGAATCCCGCTGCTGACGCTGCATCTGCAGCGTCTGGCCGCTGGCTGCCAGCGTTTGGCCATTGGGCTCGACCTGGCTCAGGTGGAAGAGGAGTTGCGCACCTTTGCCGCGCTGCTGGGGCAGGGCGTTGCCAAGCTGATCATCACCCGTGGTGATGGCTTGCGAGGCTATGCGCCACCGGCCGAATCGCGGCCGCGGCGCATTCTGCTGGCCAGTGCCTTGCCGGAGTGGCCCGCACAGCATGCCGAGCAGGGCGTGCGGCTGTTTCCTTGTCAGACTCGCCTGGCTGAGCAGCCGCTGCTGGCAGGCCTCAAGCACCTTAATCGTCTGGAGCAGGTACTGGCGCGTGCCGAGTGGCAGGATCCGGCTTATGCCGAAGGACTGCTGTGCGACACCTCAGGGCGCATCATCGAGGGTGTATTCAGCAATCTCCTGCTGGTAAGAGATGGCGTTTTGCTGCTGCCCGATCTGCAGCGTTGCGGTGTGGCTGGAGTGATGCGCGCCGCCTTGTTGCAGGCTGCCGGCGAGCAGGGCATCGAGTCGCGAATTGCCGATCTGTCAGTGGACGATCTGCTGCAGGCCGATGAGGTTCTGCTGTGCAACAGCCTGTACGGGGTCTGGCCGGTCTGCGGCTACCTGCAGCGCGACTGGCCGGTCGGCCCGCTCACCCGTAAACTGCAGGCCATTGCCAATACTCTGCTGGAAGGCTGACCCTTGATACGCAAACTGCTGCTCCTGCTGCAAGGTGCCGTCGTACTGGCCGCGCTGTTGATCGGCTGGGCGTTCTGGTCGCAGCAGCAGGCCTTGCAGCAGACGCTCAACCTTGAGCAGGAGCGCCTGCTGGAAGTGCCGGCAGGCTCCTCGCCCAGCCTGATGCTCAACCGCCTGGAGCAGGACGGTGTGCTGTCCGGGGCTTTGTGGTTGCGCCTGTACTGGCGTTTCAACCTGAAACAGCCGCTGCACAGTGGTGAATACCGGTTGCAGCCGGGCATGCGTGCCGAGGATTTGCTGAGACTGTGGCAGCGTGGTGAAGTGGTGCAGTACAGCCTCACCCTGGTCGAGGGCTGGAACTTTCGCCAGGTGCGCGCTCATCTGGCGGCTCAGGAGCGCCTGCAGCAGACACTCACTGCTTTGAGTGATGCCGAGATCATGGCCAAGCTGGGCCAGCCGGGCATGCACCCTGAAGGCCGTTTCTTTCCTGATACCTACCGCTATATCCGTGGCATGCGTGATATCGACCTACTGCGTCAGGCGCTGCAACGCCAGGAGCAGGTGCTGGCCGAGGAATGGGGGAAACGTGCCGATAATCTGCCGTATCGCGAGCCTTATCAGGCTCTGATCATGGCGTCCCTGGTGGAAAAGGAAACCGGTGTGGCCAGCGAGCGTTCGCAGATTGCTGGTGTATTCGTGCGTCGTCTGCGTCTGGGCATGTTGCTGCAAACCGATCCGACGGTCATTTACGGTCTGGGCGAGCGCTATCAGGGCAATCTGACACGAGCCCATCTGCGTCAGCCAACCCCGTACAACACCTATGTGATCAAGGGGCTGCCGCCAACGCCCATTGCTCTGGTCGGGCGCGAGGCGATCCATGCGGCGCTGCATCCGGCCGATGGGCAGAGCCTGTATTTCGTGGCTCGCGGCGATGGCAGCCATGTTTTTTCCGATTCGCTGGCGGCACATAACCGCGCCGTGCGTGAATACCAGTTGCAACGTCGGGCGGATTATCGCTCCAGCCCGGCTCCCGCGCAGAAGGACACACCGTGAGCGGACTGTTCATTACCCTGGAAGGGCCCGAGGGTGCCGGCAAAAGCACCAACCGGGAGTATCTGGCTGAGCTGCTGATGCAGGCTGGTATCGAAGTGGTGCTGACCCGCGAGCCGGGTGGCACACCGCTTGCCGAGCGCATTCGCGAGCTGTTGCTGGCCCCGGACAGTGAGGTCATGGCGGTCGATACCGAGCTGCTGCTGATGGTCGCTGCCCGCGCCCAGCATCTGGCCGGTGTGATTCGTCCCGCTCTGGCGCGTGGTGCGGTGGTGCTGTGTGATCGCTTTACCGACGCCACCTACGCTTATCAGGGCGGTGGACGTGGCTTGGCGTATGAGCGCATCGCCATTCTCGAACAGTTTGTCCAAGGCGATTTGCGTCCTGACCTGACCCTGGTTTTTGATCTGCCGGTCGAGGTAGGTCTGGCCAGGGCGGCGGCGCGGGGCAAGCTCGACCGTTTCGAGCAGGAGCAGCAGTCGTTTTTCGAGGCGGTACGGCAGACCTATCTGGCGCGTGCGGCGCAGGCCCCGGAGCGTTACCGCGTACTGGATGCGGCGCAGCCGCTGAGTCAGGTGCAGGCTGATCTCGCGGCGCTGGTCCCTGCATTGCTGGAGCGAATTCGTGGCTGATCTGCTGCCCTGGCAGGCGCACTTGTGGGCGCAGTTCTCCGAGCGCCGCCAGCATGCTCATGCCTATCTGCTGCATGGCCGGGCTGGCATCGGTAAACGCCAGCTGGCCGAGCATTTGCGCGCGCGTCTGCTCTGCCAGTCGCCGCAGGCGGGTTTTGCCTGCGGTCACTGCAAGGGCTGCCTGTTGCTGGCAGCCGGCACTCATCCGGATACCTTTACCCTGGAGCCGGAAGAGGCCGACAAGGCCATCAAGGTGGATCAGGTGCGCGAGCTGGTCGATTTCGTTGTGCAGACCGCTCAGCTAGGTGGGCGCAAGGTGATTCTCCTTGAGCCGGCCGAGGCGATGAACATCAATGCCGCCAACGCTTTGCTCAAAAGTCTGGAGGAACCCAGCGGTGACACGGTGTTGCTGCTGATCAGTCACCAGCCCAGTCGTTTGCTGCCGACCATCAAAAGTCGTTGCGTGCAGCAGGCCTGTCCGTTTCCCAGCGAGGCGCAAAGTCTGGCCTGGCTGGCCCAGAACCTGCCGGCTCTGAATGCGGATGAGCATCGCGAGCTGCTGGAGTTGGCGGCGGGCTCTCCGCTGTCTGCGCAACGGCTGCAGGAGCAGGGTGTGCGCGAAGCCCGGGCGCTGGTGGTGGAGGGGGTGAAGAAGCTGCTCAAGCAGCAGGCCTCGGCATCGCAGTTGGCCGAAGGCTGGAATGCCGTGTCGCTGATTCTGCTGTTCGACTGGTTCAGCCAGTGGGCGCACCTGCTCCTGCGTTACCAGTTGAGCGGCGATGAACAGGCGCTGGGTTTGCCGGACATGCGCAAGGTTTTGCAGTACCTGGGCGACAAGAGCACCCAGGCCAAGGTGCTCAATCTGCAGCAGTGGTTGCTCGAACAGCGGCAAAAGGTGCTGAATAAAGCCAACCTGAACCGCGTATTGCTTCTCGAAGCCTTGCTGGTAAGGTGGGCAAGCCTGCCTGGGCCGGGCTAGAATCGGTCATCGGATATTTCGCTAGGAACGCTGCATGAGCTTGCCACCCAATCTGGGCCCGCGTAACGGCATTCTGTCCCTGACCATCAAGGACAAGTCGGTGCTGTACGCCGCCTACATGCCCTTCATCCGTAATGGCGGATTGTTCATTCCGACCAACAAGAGCTACAAGCTTGGCGATGAAGTGTTCATGCTGCTCAATCTGATGGACGAGCCGGAAAAGATTCCGGTAGCCGGCAAGGTGGTCTGGATTACCCCGAAGGGTGCCCAGGGCAACCGCGCGGCTGGTGTCGGTGTGCAGTTCAATGATGGCGACGCCACGGCGCGCAACAAGATCGAGACCTATCTGGCCGGTGCGCTGAAGTCCGATCGCCCTACCCATACCATGTAATTGATACGGCGTGCTGCCCGGCGCAGTGCGCCGCCGGGCTATGAGCATGCTGGTTGATTCCCACTGTCACCTTGATCGACTCGACCTGAGCGCCTGCGGTGGTTCGCTGCAGGCCGCTCTGGATGCCGCGCGCGCGCGCGGTGTAGGACACTTTCTCTGCATTGGCGTCAGCGCCGCCAACGCGGCAGCGGTCAAGCAGGTCGCCGAGCAATATCCTGATGTGCATTGTTCGGTCGGCGTGCATCCGCTGGACCTTGAGCCAGGCGCGGCGCCTGCCCTCGACTGGTTGCTGGGTGAACTGGCACATCCGCGGGTCGTGGCCATTGGCGAGACGGGTCTCGATTACCACTATGAGCCTGAGGCGGCGGCCTTGCAGCAGGCGTCGTTCGCCTTGCATCTGCAGGCGGCAAAGATCACCGGCAAGCCGGTGATCGTGCATACCCGCGAGGCGCGGGCCGACACCCTGACACTGCTGCGCGAGGCCGCCTTGCCGCAGGCAGGGGTGCTGCATTGCTTTACCGAGGATTGGGAGATGGCGCGGGCTGCGCTGGATCTGGGTTTCTATATTTCCCTGTCCGGCATCGTCACCTTCCGCAATGCCGAGGCGCTGCGTGATGTGGCCAGGCAGATCCCGAGCGACCGTCTGCTGGTGGAAACCGACGCGCCGTATCTGGCGCCGGTGCCGCATCGCGGCAAGCCGAATCTGCCGCAGTATGTACGCGAGGTCGCCGAGTATCTGGCGGTGCTGCGAGGCGTGAGTTATGAAACCCTGGTCGAACAGACGGGTGAGAATTTCTTCCGTCTGTTTCCATTGGCCCGGGACTAAATCGCGGATAAAAAAAACCCGGGTTCTGGGGGATGAATCCGGGTCAAGACCATTAGGAGTAAAACAAGGTACGCGGTCCACGGTACCTCGACCGGCGGGGCAGTTAGGGGGGAGTTGCCGCGCACCGGTAGTTACGAGTATTGGTCAGACTTGCTCGAAGTCCAGCGGCATCGGCTGCTTTTTTTAAACGCTTTTGGAATACCAGAAAGAACACTTGGCAGTGACTGATTGGTTCTGTGTCAGTCGAAACGCTTCTGGCTTCGCAGCGGAGAACTCGACGAAAGTGGGGGTTGCGACTGCGATGTTCCGTGCATTTTCAATGCGGATAGGCATAATACGCGCCTTCGTTTTTTGACCCGATTTGATCAGTCAGTCCATTTATGCAAAAAGAACCCAGAAAAGTCCGTGAATTTCGTCGTCGTGAACAGGAGATCCTGGAC
>CALMID010000491.1 GCA_937863915.1 uncultured Pseudomonas sp. | reverse complement strand
GCTGGTGGAGGCCAGTCGGCGTGATGCGCTGCGTGCCAGCAGTTTTGGCACTGGGCAGTTGATCGCCGAAGCGCTCAAGCATGACGCCCGCCATCTGCTGCTGACCCTCGGCGGCAGCGCCTGCAACGATGGCGGTGCCGGCATGTTGCAGGCGCTCGGCGTTAGCCTGCGCGATGCCGGCGGTGCCGAACTCGAACGCGGTGGTGCGGCGTTGGCGCGCTTGCACCATGTCGACCTGTCCGGACTGGATCAACGCCTTCAGGGCTGTACGTTCGAGGCCGCAGTGGATGTCGATAATCCGCTCTGCGGCCCGCGTGGCGCCTCAGTGGTATTCGGCCCGCAGAAAGGCGCCAGCCCGGCACAGGTGGCGCTGCTCGATGCCGCTCTCGGGCACTACGCCCGCGTTCTGGAAGAGGCCACTGGGCATCCTGCTACCGCTCTTGCCGGTAGCGGTGCGGCTGGTGGCATCGGCTTTGCCCTGCGTTGTGTCTTGGCGGCGGCGCTGCGCCCGGGCGTGAGCCTGGTGGCCGAACAGGTGGGGTTGGCGGCACATGTGCAGGGCGCCGATCTCCTGGTGACCGGCGAGGGTCGCCTGGATGGTCAGACGCTGCACGGCAAGACCCCGCTCGGCGTGGCGCGCCTGGCCCAGGCCGCCGGCGTGCCGGTGGTGGCTTTGGGGGGCAGTCTCGGCCCCGGTTATGAGGCGCTGTATGAGCAGGGCGTTAGCGCAGCGTTCAGTCTGTGCGAGGGGCCGCAATCGCTGGCCCAAGCGATGGCCTGTGCCGAGCAGCAGATCGAGTCACGCATGCGCGCCATTGCCCGCCTTTGGCGCGTGGCTCAGGGCCGATAGTTCCCGGCAGCCTGCTGCAGCCATTCTGGCAGGTCACTGCGCCTGATCTTCTCGGCCTGAGCCTTGGCCAGTTGCTCGAGCATGTAGGCGCGTTTGCCGGCATCGCCGTCGGCCATCGACAGGGCCAGATCGCGGTCGCTCCAGCGGCGAATGCGGACAAACAGCCACCAGTGAAAGTACAGGCCGGCGGCGGTGGTGATGAAAATGATGAAGTAATCCATGGGCTATCCTCTGCTCGTGTGCAGGCTACTGCAGGATGCGGGGCTGGCGACACTGGGCTGATTGTCGCGCGCTGCCGGGGTTTTTCCCAGATCAGCGGTGACACTCGGCGTTTGCCGCGGTCTAATGGATACATCTTTGAAGCGAGGACTCATCATGCGTAAATCCGTTGTGCTGCTGGCTACCATGACCAGTGTTGGCCTGCTGCTTGGCGGCTGCCAGTCGAGCCTGACCGGCGACTCCTATTCCCGCGATGAAGCACGTCAGGTACAGACCGTGCGCATGGGCACCATCGAGAGCCTGCGCCCGGTGAAGATTGAAGGTACCAAGACGCCGATCGGCAGCGTCGCCGGTGCGGCTGTGGGCGGCATCGGTGGTAGCGCCATCGGCGGCGGCAAGGGCAGCTATGTTGCCGCGATCATCGGTGCGGTGGCCGGCGGCCTGATTGGTGCGGCTACCGAGGAAGGGCTGACTCGTGCCCAGGGCGTGGAGATCACCGTGCGTGAAGATGACGGCTCTCTGCGCGCCTATGTGCAGGAAGTGCAGGAAAACGAGATTTTCCGGGTTGGCGAACGCGTGCGCATCATGAGTGTCAACGGCACCAGCCGCGTCGCCCACTGATCACACATTCAGCAAAAACGCCCCGCATTGCGGGGCGTTTTTGTTTCCGCTGTCAGGCGGGCTCTGCGGCTTTCTGCTGGCGGCGTGGTTCCGGCTGGGCTTCGCGGCGGTGGAAGCTGTAGTCGGCGAGCGGCACCTGACGTGTGGCCAGCCAGTAGCGCCAGGTCGACCAGGGCCAGATGGTGAAGTTCTTGCCGTCGCCCTGCTGATACCAGCTGACGCAGCCTGAACTCCACACCGTCCCCTTCATGGCTGCCTGCACCCTGGCATTGAAACGCGCCTGCGCTTCGGGTTTTACATCCAGGTAGTCGGCGCCACGGTTGTCCATGGCCTTCATGGCTTCGAGGATGTAGTGCACCTGCGCCTCGATCATGAAGATGATCGAGTTGTGCCCCAGCGCGGTGTTGGGGCCGACCAGCTGGTGCAGGTTGGGATAGCCATGCACGCTGATGCCCAGGTAGGCCTCGGCACCGTCCTTCCAGTCGTCCATCAGCTCGTGGCCGGGCAGGCCGCTGCAGGGGAAATCCTGCATGTACAGGCGCGGGTCGACCTGGAAACCGGTGCCGAGGATGATGCAGTCGGCTTCTATCTCGCGGCCGCTGCTGGTCACCAGCGAGTGTTCGCGGATCTCGCGTACGCCCTCGCTGACCAGCTCCACGTTGGCCCGGTTGAACATCGGGTACCACTTGTTGGAAATCAGGATGCGCTTGCAGCCCAGCACATACTCCGGCGTCAGCCGGCGCACCAGCTCGGGGTCCTTGACCTGGTAACGGATGAACAGCTTGGCCAGGTTCTGCAGGATCCTGGCGATCGCCGGGTTGAAGATCGGCCAGACGCGCGATTCGTTACTCCAGTACAGGCGCGCGCGGTGCAGCTTGCGGATGAGCGGGAAGCGGGCGAACAGGTTCTTTTTCCACTGCGGGTATTTGCGCGTATCGCGTGGGATGACCCAGGCCGGCGTGCGCTGCATCACGGTCAGCTGTTCGACCTCGGGGGCAATCTCCGGGCAGTACTGGATGGCGCTGCCGCCGGTGCCGATCGAAATCACTTTCTTGCCCTTCAGGTCGACGCTGTGGTCCCACTGCGCCGAATGGAACAGTGCGCCCTTGAAGGTTTCCATGCCCTTGAACTGGGGGATGGCAGGCACGTGCAGCGGCCCTGAGGCCAGCACCACATGGCGCGCGCGGATCACATCGCCTGCTGCGGTGTTCAGCGTCCATAGGGCGGTGCTCTTGTCGAAACGGGCGCCGCTGACCATGCAGTTGGGACGAATGTAGCGGCGCAGGCCATAGGCGTCGGTGGTGTCGAGGATGTACTGCTGGATCTCCTGCCAGGGCGCATAGCGCTGGCTCCAGTCGGCCTTGCCGGCGAAGGAGAAGGAGTACATGTGCGATTGCACGTCACAGGCCGCGCCCGGGTAGCTGTTGTCGCGCCAGGTGCCGCCCACCTCGGCGGCCTTTTCCAGCACCACGAAGCGATCATTGCCGTTTTTCAGCAACTGGATGGCCATGCACAGGCCGCCGAAGCCGGCGCCGATGATGGCGACATCCACCAGCAGCGGGGAGGGCGCGGTGGCAGGATCGAACGAGGGGGTGACGCGAGCATTCATGGGCAGTCTTCCTTCTTGTTGTCGGACGGCTGATTGGCCGATGACCCGCACTTTAATGGGCTGCCGTTTTGTGGGGATATGCTAGGGTGGCAGGATAAATTGATAATTTCGGCAAGTGTTGCCCGTGACCACTCAACCCGTGCTTGGCCTGCTGTACATGCTCAATACCCTGCGCGCCCAGGGTTTCGATCTGGCCCCCGTGCTGGCCAGCTATGGTCTCTCGGAGGCCCAGCTGGCCCCGGGTGCGCGCATCGACCGCGCGCTGGAATTGCGCCTGCTCTGCGACCTGGCCGGGCGCCTGCCGCGTGCTGATATAGGGCTGACCCTGGGGCAGGGCTTCGGCTTCACCGGTTACGGGCCGTTCAGTTTCCTGCTGCTGACCTGCGCCAATGCTTACGAGGCGTTGCAGTGTGGTTTGCGTTATCAGCAACTGACCTTTCTTTTCAGCCCGTTGAGCTTCGTCCCCGGCGAGCGCGAGAGCGCGCTGTGCCTGACGCCGTTGGAACTACCCGAGCCCGGCCGGCGTTTTCTGGTCGATGTGGAAATGGCCGGTACCTACAAGCTGCTGCTCGATCTGCAGAACAATCTCGGCCTCAGTCTTCGCGCCTCGCGGGTCGAAGTGCCGTATACCGCCCCGGCGGATGGCCGGCCCTACGAGTCCTACTACGGTTGTCCGGTGAGTTTCGGCGCCGAGCAGACGCGCTTCTGGATTGCCAACGAGCACCTGCAGCTGAAGTTGCCAACGGCCGACCCGACGGCCCATGCCTACTACCGTGGGCAGTGCGACGAGCGGCTGGCACAGCAGCTGCAGGAGCAACGGGGCGGCGACGTGGTGACCCAGGTGCGCCAGCACCTGGCGTTGTATTCGCAGGGCTATCCGCATGCGGCTCAGGTGGCGGCCGCGCTGGGCCTGGCCGAGCGTACCCTGCGTCACCAACTGAGCGCCGCCTGCAGCAGTTATCGCCAGTTGCTCGACGAGACCCGCTTCAGTCGCGCCCGGCAATTGCTGATCGGCGGCGGTCAGAGTGTCGAGCAGGTGGCGCTGGCGCTGGGCTATGCCGAGGCCGCCGCCTTCATTCATGCCTTCCAGCGCTGGGCCGGTTGCACGCCGGCGGCCTGGCGACGTCAGCAAGCCACGGCAGAATAAAAAAGCCCCGTGCGGGTCGTGGCCGCACGAGGCTTTTTAAGGCTGCAGTCGCTTATTTCAGCGGGCTACGGCCCTTGCCCGCGGCAATGCGCATGCGCAGTGCGTTGAGCTTGATGAAGCCACCTGCGTCGGCCTGGTTGTAGGCGCCGCCATCTTCCTCGAAGGTCGCGATATTGGCGTCGAACAGCGAGTCGTCGGACTTGCGGCCGGTGACGATGACGTTGCCCTTGTACAGCTTCAGGCGTACCACACCGTTCACGTTGGCCTGGGAGGCGTCGATCATCTGCTGCAGCATCAGACGCTCCGGGCTCCACCAGTAGCCGTTGTAGATCAGGCTGGCGTATTTCGGCATCAGCTCGTCTTTCAGGTGGGCCACTTCGCGGTCCAGGGTGATGGACTCGATGGCGCGGTGGGCGCGCAGCATGATGGTGCCGCCGGGGGTCTCGTAGCAGCCGCGCGACTTCATGCCGACGTAGCGGTTCTCGACGATGTCGGCCCGGCCGATGCCGTTGGCCCCGCCGATGCGGTTAAGCTCCGCCAGCACCTGGGCCGGGGACAGGGCCTGGCCGTCGATGGCCACCACGTCGCCCTTCTCGAAGGTCAGGACGATGAATGTCGGCTGATCCGGGGCCTGCTCCGGCGGCACCGTCCAGCGCCACATGTCGGCCCCCGGCTCGACCCAGGGGTCCTCCAGGTCATAGCCTTCATAAGAGATGTGCAGCAGGTTGGCGTCCATGGAATAGGGCGACTTGGTGCCGTCACGCTTCATCTCCACGGCGATGCCGCGACTGGCGGCATAGTCCATGAGTTTCTCGCGGGACAGCAGGTCCCACTCCCGCCAGGGGGCGATGATCTTGATCTCG
>CALMID010000490.1 GCA_937863915.1 uncultured Pseudomonas sp. | reverse complement strand
GCCGCTCTTCCCATCTGATCGGCTCGGCCAGCACCCGCCCCAGCGCCTCGGCCAGCGGCACGGCCTCGACCGGCAGGGTCGGCGGCAACTGGCTGAGCAGCTCGCCAATGGCCTCGTCGACCGGGCGCAGGCCGTGGCTGTCACACCCGCAGGCGGCACTCATGAGCGGCTACCGCAGCAGACGGCGGCCTCGGCATCCAGACGCTTGAGGTGCGGCACGAAGTTGCAGGGTTTGGTGCGGCTGTCGAGCTGCTCCAGAAGGATCTTGCTCCAGGCCGTGCGGCAGGCATTGGGCGAGCCGGGCATGCAGCACACCAGGGTGCCGTTGCTGATGCCGGCCAGCGCCCGCGACTGCAGGCTGGAGGTGCCGATCTCGGCCACCGAGACCTGGCGGAACAGCTCGCCAAAGCCATCAACCTGCTTGTCCAGCAGCGGAGCGACCGCCTGCGGTGTGTTGTCCCGCGCGGTGAAGCCGGTGCCGCCGGTGAGCAGCACCACTTGAACACTCGAATCGGCGATCCACTGGCTGACGCGGGCACGGATCTGCCAGATGTCGTCGATGACGATGGCCCGCTCATGCAGCTGGTGGCCGGCGGCGGTGAGGCCGTCGATCAGCACCTGGCCGGAGGTGTCGGTTTCCAGCGTGCGGGTATCGCTGATGGTCAGCACGGCAATACGCAGTGCCTGGAACTGGCTGGAAGCAAGGTGGGCCATGACGGCAATCTCCACAGAATAATTGCCTGCAGCCTGCACCCAGGCGGCGCCTGCGCCCATTCCCCGTTGGAGGTATCTCCGCCGGCGGCGACTACCAGCGCGCCGCCGCCTGCTGGTCGCTGTCGCGACCATCGACCCAGTGCGCACCCTCTGCGCCCTGCTCCTTCTTCCACAGCGGGGCACGGGTCTTGAGGTAATCCATGATGAAGTCGCAGGCGCTGAACGCCGCCTGGCGATGAGCACTGCTGACCCCGACGAAGACGATCGGCTCGCCCGGCGCCAGGTCCCCGACCCGGTGCAGGATGTGCACGTGCAGCAGCGGCCAGCGCTCGCGCGCCTGAATCTCAATGGCCTGCAGGGCCTTCTCGGTCATGCCCGGATAGTGTTCGAGGAACATCCGCGCCACGGCCTGACCGTCGTTGAAGTCGCGCATGTAGCCGACGAAGCTGACCACCGCGCCGACACCGGCGTCGGCCTGATGCAGCGCATTGAGAAGCTGCCCCGGATCGAAGCCTGCGGTCTGCACCTGCACCGCCATCTCAGCCTCCGGTCACTGGCGGGAAGAAGGCGATCTCGTCGCCATCGGCCAGCGGTTCGGCCGGACTGACCAGCTCCTGATTGCGCGCGCACATCAGGTTGCCCTCGGCCAGCACCTGCCAGGCACCGCCGCGCTGCAACAGCAACTGGCGCAGCGTCTCGATGCTGGTCAGCGACGGCTGCCACTCCAGCTGCTCGCCACTCTGGTTCAGGTGCTCGCGGTAGCGGGCGAAATAACTGATGCGGATCATTGGATCATTCCTCTTCTCATCGTGCAGAGCCCGCTACGGCGCCACATAGTGCCCGGAGGCGCCGCCGGATTTTTCCAGCAGGCGCACGCTCTCGATGCACATGCCGCGATCGACCGCCTTGCACATGTCATAAATGGTCAGGGCCGCGACGCTGGCGGCCGTCAGCGCCTCCATTTCCACCCCGGTCGGACCGCTGACCCGGCAGGTGGCGCGGATACGTACGCTGTCCTCGCCTTCGGCCGCAAGCTCCACCGCCACCCGGCTGAGTAGCAGCGGATGGCATAGAGGGATCAGCGTATGGGTCTGTTTCGCCGCCTGAATACCGGCAATACGCGCCACGGCGAACACATCGCCCTTGGCGTGGCCACCCTCGACGATCAGGCGCAGGGTCGCCGGCAACATGCGCACCCGCGCCTCGGCCACGGCCTCGCGACTGGTCGGCGGTTTGTCGGTGACATCGACCATGGCCGCGCGGCCCTGGCTGTCCAGATGAGTCAGCATGCTCTGCTCCGGGTTAAAGAGAGTGGGCGCCTTAGGTTCTGTACAAAAAGTGCCGGCGCTCGTTGTCCGGCAGATTAAACGCAGCCCGCTCCCGCGCCCTTGATTGTCATCAAGGAGCGCCTCGCAGTGCTGCCTAGGATGGTGGGCAAGCCTTTACTACCGAGGACCGCCCTATGACCACGCCACTTGTCGAACAAACCCTGGGCCAACTGGCCAGCCAGATTCCAGGCGCAACGCGCCTGTTCCGCGATCATCGTCTGGATTTCTGCTGCGGCGGCGATCAGAGCCTGCGCCACGCCGCCAGCGTGCGCGGCCTGGATGCCGAGCAACTGGCCGAGCGCCTGGCCGAAATCAGCCGACAGCCGAGCCAGGACACCGACTGGAACCAGCAACCAACTGCGGCGCTGATCGCCCATATCCTCACCCGCTATCACGCCCGTCACCGCCAGCAGCTGGAAGAACTGACGCGTCTGGCCGACCGCGTGGAGCAAGTGCATGGCGCCAACCCCGCCTGCCCGCGTGGCCTGGGCGATTTTCTCGCGGTGCTCGGCGAAGAGCTGGACAACCATATGCAGAAGGAGGAACAGGTGCTCTTCCCCATGCTCGAACAGGGCTACGGCGCCATGGCCGACGGGCCGATTTCGGTGATGCGCTACGAGCACGATCAGCATGGCGATGCCCTGGAGCGCCTGCTGGAGCTGAGCCACGGCCTGCAGCTGCCGGAGCATGCCTGCAACACCTGGCGTGCGCTGTACCGCGGGCTGGAGGAACTGCATGACGACCTCATGCAACACATCCACCTGGAAAACAACATCCTCTTCCTGCGCCAGTAATCCCGCCGGCGCGACAATGGGGCGGCCAGTGTTGTCTGGCCATCCCATGCGGCAATCGCCTCAGTGCGGCGGGGTCAGCCAGGCCGCCGTGGCCCCACGACGCTCCTGGCTTGCCGCCAGTTCCAGACGCGCTACGCTGCGCAGGTGCACCTCATCCGGGCCATCGGCAAAACGCAGGGCACGCGCCACGGTATAAAGGTCGGCCAGCGGCGTGTCCGGAGTCAGCCCCATGGCGCCGAACGCCTGCATGGCCCGATCGACCACCTCGGCCTGCATACGCGGCACCAGCGCCTTGATCATGGCGATTTCCCGGGCGGCGGCCTTGGCCCCCACCGTATCGATCATCCAGGCCGTCTTGAGCACCAGCAGGCGCGCCTGCTCGATGGCAATCCGCGACTCGGCAATACGGTCGCCAAGGTTGGCGTACTGGCTGAGGTAACGGCCGAACACCTTGCGCTCCTGGCAGCGTTCCAGCATCAGCTGCAGCGCCAGTTCGGCCATGCCGATGGCACGCATGCAGTGATGGATGCGTCCCGGCCCCAGGCGCGCCTGGGCCATCATGAAGCCATCGCCTTCGCGCCCCAGCAGGTTGCTCACCGGCACCCGTACATTGCGCAGCAGCAACTCGCTGTGGCCCTCGGGCGAGACATGGTTGAGCACCGGGATATTGCGCAGCAGCTCGACGCCCGGCGTGTCGAACGGCACCAGGATCATGCTCTGCTGACGGTGCGCCTCGCCCTGCGGGTCGCTCTTGCCCATGACGATCAACAGCTTGCAGTTGGGGTGCGAGGCATTGGTGATGAACCACTTGCGCCCGTTCAGCACATAGTGATCGCCGTCGCGCTGGATCAGCGTCTGGATATTGCTGGCATCGGAGGACGGCACATCCGGCTCGGTCATGGCAAAGGCCGAACGGATCTCCCCGGCCAGCAGCGGCACCAGCCATTGCTCGCGCTGCTGCTCGGTGGCGAACAGGTGCAGCAGCTCCATGTTGCCGGTGTCCGGCGCGTTGCAGTTGAACACCTCGGAGGCCCAGCCCACGCGGCCCATGATCTCCGCCAGCGGGGCGTATTCGAGGTTGCTCAGGCGCGTGCCCGGCTCGTTCTCGCCCAGTGCCGGGAGGAACAGATTCCATAGCCCCTCGCTGCGCGCCAGCGCCTTGAGGTCGTCCATGAACGACACCGGATACTGGCCGGCCTGCACCTCCCGGTGCCACTGGCCGATGCGCGGCAGGATGTAGCGCTCCATGAAATCGTTGAGCTGTTGACGCAAGGCTTCCACGCGCGGGCTGTAGGCAAAGTCCATGATCGGCTCCTCTCGGTTGGGATGAGATCAGGCTATGCCCCCACTGCCGGGGCTAGAAGCATGTTGCGCCGCGCTGATGCGCCCCCATCAACCGCCGCGCAACTTGACCGCCATCAAGGCAGGGCCACACACCCCGCCGTCCGGGCCATTAACCCGGATGGCCGTCGGCACGGGTGCGGCACAGCATCGGCCCGTAGCGGTACAGATAAAGAGCGAAGGCGCCCGTCCACAGAACTGCCGCCAGCCACAGGGCCAACGAGTAGTGAATGCCAACGCCAAACACGCGCAGCATCGCGGCCAGATTGAGCAGCACAAAGGCCAGCGCAAAGCCCTGCGGCAGCTCCAGCGGCCGCCCGGTATGGCCAAGCGACACGCGCGCCAGCATGCCGAGAATCAACCCGCCCATGGCGCCGATGGTCAGCCCGTGCAGCGCCGGGCTCGGCGTGTCGAGCAGGCCCAAATGCCACAGCGCCATGCCGGCACAGGCCAGTACCAGCCAGGCATAGGCCAGGTGCAGCGACCACAGCAGCGGTACGCGCAGCAGGTCCTTGTCGAACCAGCGCCCCAAACGAATACCGTGGCCCAGCGCCAGCAGGGCAAACAGTGCCGCCAGCAACGGGCCGGGGCTCAGCGCCAGGCCTGCCGCATGCAGCAGGGCAATCAGCACACTGCCGAGCAACAGGCTCTGATCCAGCCACTCCCAGGCCGGTACCTGCTGCACCCGGCCCAAGCCGCGCTGGGTGAAGAACGGAATCACCCGCCCGCCGAGCAGCCCCATCATCGCCGCCACCAGCCACACCGCCGCCAGCACGCCCTGGCGCTGCAGACCGTCATCCTGCATCTGCACGCCGACCAGACTCAGGCCATCGACCAGGCCCAACAGCAACAGCACGCCAACGATCGGGTAATTGCGCGTCTGCCGCACCGCCCACAACTGACGGGCCATGACCGCCGCCACCGCAGCAAAGAATGCCAGGTTGCTCAGCAGCAACAGCGGCGTCCAGGGTTGCCACCAGGCGGCCCGGGCCAGCAGCCATAGCACAACCAGAGCGCCCAGCGGCCTGCCGCTGAGGCCGGGCCGGCCGGTCCAGTTCTGCACGGCCGTGAGCAGAAAACCGGCAATGATCGCGCCGGCAAAACCGAACGCCATCTCGTGACGGTGCCAGGCCAGCCAGCCGCCCTGGGGTTGCAGACTGTGCCAGCCACCCAGCCAGGCGAAAATCCATAGTGGTATCGCCAGCGCCGCGAGCAGGCTGCCGAGCAGGAAGAACGGGCGAAAGCCCAGGCGCAGCAAGGGTGGAATGGCCAGCGCAGTGCGCTTGTCGACGATCAGCATGTCAGCTCCCTGACCGGCAGCGGCCTACCCGGGCTGGGCAGCGCAACCGGCGATTGATGCAGCAAGTGCGGGGTATTGATATTCAGCAGACGCGGGTCATCGCCCGCACAGTCCAGCGCCACAGCGTGCAACCTTAACAGCAGCTCACGCGGGCTGCGCTCGCCATCGCTCCAGGCCTGCTCAAGCAGTGGCAAGGCCGTGCGCGGCAACAGACTCACCAACGGCTGCCAGTGCCGCCCCTGACGCAGCATGACCGGCCGACCAGAGCCTGCCTGCGCCTTCTGCCAGAGCGCCTCCAGCAGCACGCGGTCCAGATTCGGCAGATCGCAGGGCACCACCAGCAACCAGTCATGGCGCATGGCCCTGAGGCCTTCACGGATACCGGCCAGTGGCCCGGAAAAATCGGCATGCTCATCACGCAACAGGCGATCGGCAAAGGGCGCATAACGCTCAGTGTTGCGATTGCAGGAAATCAGCAGCTCATCAGTCAACGGCCGCAGCAGGCGATGCAGCCAGCCCACCATCGGCCGCCCCTGCCACTCGATCAGCCCCTTGTCACGCCCGCCCATGCGACTGCCCTGCCCACCGCAGAGTATCAGCGCCGAACAATCTCCCAATACGGCCAAAGGATGCACAGCCTGCTCCAAGCGCGAAATGAGATTGAATTGTGAAGGCTGATCACCCACCAGAAATGATCAAAATCATGTACGCCCGGCCTTCCGCCAGGGAACTGACCTGGATCAGACTGGCAACAGCCAATCAGCCACCGGCAAGCTCTCGCAGCGTGAATGACCACTGCTGATTTTCGCCCACAAAAAAGCCCGGTCATCTCTGACCAGGCTTTGATGTTGGGATTATTTGGTCGGGACGGAGTGATTCGAACACTCGACCCCTTGCACCCCATACAGGTAATAACCTGTCCGAGACTGCCCAATAAAATTCAAAAGCCATCCTTAAACCCCTCTATTTCACTGGCTTACAGCCTTTGTATCGTCCAAAATTGCCCAAAGCGATTCGAAAAAAGCCGATCTCAATTGGCAACGAATTGGCAACCAGAGGATC
>CALMID010000489.1 GCA_937863915.1 uncultured Pseudomonas sp. | reverse complement strand
TATGTCGAGAAGAAACTGGCGCAGTGCCCGAATCCTGATCCGCTGGGCACTCCGGATATCCTGCTGATGGTCTCGGATGCGGTCGTCGTATTCGACAATCTGGCCGGGAAAATCCACGCCATCGTGCTCGCCGATCCGGCGCAGGCCGATGCCTATGAGTCCGCCCAGGCTCAGCTGCGCAGCCTGCTGGACAAACTGCGCCAGCCGATCACCCCGCGTCTGGGGGTCAACCTGGCGCTGCCGGCCGGGGCGGAACCCGATTTCGTCTCCAGCTTCAAGCGCGACGACTACGAGGCGGCGGTCAACCGCATCAAGGACTACATCCTGGCCGGCGACTGCATGCAGGTGGTGATTTCCCAGCGCATGTCGATTCCCTTCCAGGCCGCGCCGATCGACCTGTACCGCGCCCTGCGCTGCATCAATCCGACGCCGTACATGTACTTCTTCAACTTCGGTGACTTCCACGTGGTTGGTTCCTCGCCGGAAGTGCTGGTGCGCGTGGAGGACGAGCTGGTCACCGTGCGCCCCATCGCCGGCACCCGCCCGCGCGGCGCGACCGAGGAGGCCGATCTGGCGCTGGAGCAGGACCTGTTGGCCGACGCCAAGGAAATCGCCGAGCACCTGATGCTGATCGACCTCGGCCGCAACGATGTCGGCCGCGTCTCGACCACTGGCACGGTGAAGGTCACCGAGCAGATGGTCATCGAGCGTTATTCCAACGTCATGCACATTGTTTCCAACGTCACCGGCCATCTGAAGCAAGGGCTGAGCGCCATGGACGCCCTGCGCGCCATCCTGCCGGCCGGCACCCTGTCCGGGGCGCCCAAGGTGCGCGCGATGGAAATCATCGACGAGCTGGAACCGGTCAAGCGTGGCGTCTACGGCGGTGCCGTGGGCTACCTGGCGTGGAACGGCAACATGGATACGGCCATTGCCATCCGCACGGCGGTGATCAAGGACGGCGAGCTGCATGTGCAGGCCGGCGCCGGCATCGTGGCCGACTCGCAGCCCGCGCTGGAGTGGGAAGAAACCCTGAACAAGCGTCGCGCCATGTTCCGCGCGGTCAGCCTTGCCGAACAGTCTGTGCAGTAAGGGAGACGCCAACATGCTGCTGATGATCGATAACTACGACTCCTTTACCTACAACGTGGTGCAGTACCTGGGCGAGTTGGGGGCCGATGTCCATGTGATCCGCAACGATGAGCTGACCGTCGCCGAAATCGAAGCGCTCAAGCCCGAGCGCATCGTGGTTTCGCCCGGGCCCTGCACGCCGACCGAGGCGGGCGTGTCCATCGAGGCCATCCTGCACTTTGCCGGCAAGCTGCCGATCCTCGGCGTGTGCCTGGGCCACCAGAGCATCGGCCAGGCCTTCGGCGGTGACGTGGTGCGCGCCCGTCAGGTGATGCACGGCAAGACCAGCCCGGTATTCCACGAGGACAAGGGCGTGTTCGCCGGCCTCAACAAGCCGCTGACCGTGACCCGCTACCACTCGCTGGTGGTCAAGCGCGAGACGCTGCCGGACTGTCTGGAGATGCCTGCCTGGCCCCAGTTCGAGGACGGCTCGGTAGACGAGATCATGGGCCTGCGCCACAAGACTCTCAATATCGAGGGCGTGCAGTTCCACCCCGAGTCCATCCTGACCGAACAGGGCCACGAGCTGTTTGCCAACTTCCTCAAGCAACAGGGGGGCGTACGCGCATGAATATCAAGGAAGCCCTCAACCGGGTGGTCAACAACCTCGATCTGAGCACGGCCGAAATGCAGGACGTGATGCGCGAGATCATGACCGGCCAGTGCACCGATGCGCAGATCGGCGCATTCCTCATGGGCATGCGCATGAAGAGCGAGACCATCGACGAGATCGTCGGCGCCGCCAGCGTGATGCGTGAGCTGGCAGCCCCCGTGGCCATCAATGCCGAGCGTCTGGTCGATACCTGCGGCACCGGCGGCGACGGCATGAACATCTTCAACGTCTCCACCGCAGCGGCGTTCGTCGTGGCGGCGGCCGGCGGCAAGGTGGCCAAGCATGGCAACCGCGCCGTATCCGGCAAGAGCGGTAGCGCCGACCTGCTGGAGGCGGCCGGGGTCTATCTCAACCTCAAGCCCGAGGAAGTGGCGCGCTGCGTGGAAAGTGTCGGCGTCGGCTTCATGTTCGCCCCGGCCCATCACGGCGCGATGAAGCATGCCATCGGCCCGCGCCGCGAGCTGGGCCTGCGCACCATCTTCAATATGCTGGGCCCGATGACCAATCCGGCTGGGGTCAAGCATCAGGTGCTCGGCGTGTTCAGTCAGGCCCTGTGCCGGCCGCTGGCCGAAGTGCTGCAGCGACTGGGCAGCGAGCATGTGCTGGTGGTGCATGCCAGCGACGGCCTGGACGAAATCAGCCTGGCGGCGCCGACCTTTGTCGCCGAGCTCAAGGACGGAGAAATCCGCGAGTACCAGATTCAGCCGGAAGACTTCGGCATCAAGAGCCAGACCCTGATCGGCCTGGCGGTCAACGACGCGCAGGAATCGCTGGCGCTGATTCGCGATGCGCTGGGCAAGCGCAAGACCGAGAACGGCCAGAAGGCCGCCGACATGATCGTGCTCAACGCCGGTGCGGCACTCTATGCCGCCGACCACGCCAGCAGCCTGAAGGAAGGCATGCACCTGGCCCAGGATGCCCTGCACACCGGGCTGGCCTGGGAAAAGCTCGATGAGCTGGTGTCCTTCACCGCCGTCTTCCAACAGGAGAATCAAGCGTGAGCCTGCCCACCGTGCTGGAAAAGATCATCGCCCGCAAATTCGAGGAAGTTGCCGAGCGCCGTGCCCGGGTGAGCTTTGCCGAGGTCGAGGCGCTGGCGCGTACTGCCGATGCGCCGCGCGGTTTTGCCGCTGCCCTGCAGGCCCGCGTGGCGCGGCGTGAGCCGGCAGTGATTGCCGAGGTGAAGAAGGCTTCGCCAAGCAAGGGCGTGCTGCGTGAGCATTTCGTCCCGGCAGAGATTGCCCGCAGCTACGCCGCAGGTGGTGCGACCTGCCTGTCGGTGCTGACCGATATCGACTTCTTCCAGGGCGCGGATGATTACCTGCGCGAGGCGCGGGCGGCCTGCAGTCTGCCGGTGATCCGCAAGGACTTCATGGTCGACCCGTATCAGATTGTCGAGGCCCGTGCGCTGGCCGCCGACTGTGTGCTGCTGATCGTCTCGGCGCTGGATGACGGGCGCATGGCCGAGCTGGCCGCGACCGCCAAGGATGTCGGCCTCGATGTGCTGGTGGAGGTGCACGATGCCAGCGAGCTGGAGCGGGCGCTGAAAGTGCTCGATACGCCGCTGGTCGGCATCAACAACCGCAACCTGCACACCTTCGAGGTGAGCCTGGATACCACGCTGGACCTGTTGCCGCAGATTCCGAGCGACCGTCTGGTGATTACCGAGAGCGGCATTCTCAACCGCGCCGATGTCGAGCTGATGGAAATCAACGAGGTGCATGCCTTCCTCGTTGGCGAAGCCTTCATGCGCGCCGAGGAACCGGGCGTCGAGTTGCAGCGCCTGTTCTTCCCCGGCAAGGCGCCGGTACAGCTAGGTGCCGATCCGGACTGAATGTTCCGGTACAAAAAAAGCCCGCCAATAGGCGGGCTT
>CALMID010000488.1 GCA_937863915.1 uncultured Pseudomonas sp. | reverse complement strand
AGGCGCCGGCGTTCAGCAATGTGCTGTTCGATATCCACCGTTACCAGTGCTTCGAACGTGGCGACATCGATATGGATATCTACGGGCATATGCGCAAGGCGGCCGGCGATTGGAAGACTGAAGCCGATGCCATCATCACCGAGCTGGGCCTGCCGACCTTCTGTGGCGAATGGAGCCTGGGACTGGACCTGAAAGTGGTGTCGCTGTGGGCGCAGGGGCCGTTCAATCATGCGCTGGAGCGTATGGACGACTTCCAGCAGAACGTCGCCTACCGCGGCTACGCCGCCGCCCAGTTGGCGACCTTCGAGAAGTACCAGGGCTGGTTCTTCTGGAACTACCGGACCGAGACCACGCCGGCCTGGTGTTTCCGTGAGTGCGTCGAGCGCGGTTGGTTGCCATCCAGCTTTGCGTGATCAGCTCCTGCGCAATCAGCTCTTGCGTAGCGCGCAGGTCGGCTTTGAGCAGTTGAGAAAATGAGGTTCGGCCAGGCGATTGAGCACCAGCTTGCGGCTGAAGTGACGTTCCAGTCCTTGGTGGAAGCTGATCGACAGCAGGGTGCTGTTGGGCAGCTCCTGGTGCAGCACATCCAGCAGGCAATCCTCGCCATTGGCGTCGGAGGCGTCCGTGGCCTGCTCCATGAATACCCAGGCCGGCCGTTGCAGCAGCACGCGGGCAATGCCCAGGCGCTGCAGGGCGCGCATGGGCAGCACGCGGTCCCAGCTGTCGCTGTCGTCCAGGCGCGCGGTGAGCCAGGCGACGCCAGCGCATTCCAGGGCGTGCCTGAGCTCGCTGTCGCTGAAGTGGCTGGTCGCATAGGGATAGCTCAGGGCCGAGCGCAGCGGGCCTTCCGGGAGGAACGGGCGCTGCGGCAGGAACACCAGCGATGCATCGGCGGGCAGGCAGATCTCGCCGCTGCCCCAGGGCCACAGACCGGCTACGGCCTTGAACAGGCCGATGGTCACGGCGGGGTCGCCGGCAATCAGGATGCGCTCGCCGCGCCGTACGCGCAGGTTGAGATGTTCCAGCAGCACTTCGCCATCCGGGTTGGCCAGGCTCAGGTCATTCAGGCTCAGGTGGGCCGAGTCGCCATGGCGCAGCTCGATGCGATGCTCCATCGGCTCGCGGGCCTGCTGCTCCAGATCGAGCATGTCCTGGTACAGGCTCACCACACGGTCGGCCGAGGCGCGGCACTTGGCCAGTTCGCCCAGGTTGTCCACCGGCCAGGACAGGGCCGAGGTCAGCCGCTGGAAGGCCATGGCCGCCTGCATCAGGATGCCCAGGCTCATGAACCCGGCGATGTACTGCGGCGCGGCGACCAGAATCGGGAACACCGGCAGCAGCGCGCCATAGCCGGCGGAGAACGAGACGATGCCCAGGTAGCCGAGGGTCTGGCGGTTCCAGCCGCGGCCGACATCGGCGAACAGGCGCTCGGCATGCCGCCGCTCCACCGGTTCGCCATGCATCAGGGCGATCGACTCGGAGTGTTCGCGGGCGCGCGCCAGGCCGAAGCGCAGATTGGCCTCGACGGTCTGCAGGCGGTTGGTGGCCTTGACCAGCGGTCGACCGAGCAGCAGGCCGAGCAGGGTGCCGCCGCCAGCGTAGAGGAAGGCGAGGATCACCAGATAACCGGGCACGGCGATGCTGGTGCCGGGAATCAGCAGGCTGCCGGACAGACCGTAGAGAATGTCGATGAAGCTGCCGAGGATCAGCAGCGAATAGATCAGCGAGTGGGCCAGGCCGATGGCCGAGTCGGTGACGATGCGGATGTCCTCGGCGATGCGCCCGTCCGGGTTGTCGTGCTCGCCTTCCTTGAACAGCAACTGGTAGTGATGGCCGCGGCTGAGCCACTGGTCGAGCAGGCGCTCGGTCATCCAGCGTCGCCAGTCCAGCTGCAGCCAGCGTTTGACATGCAGGTGCAGGGCGGTGACCAGCATGGTCAGCAGGAAGATCACGGCGAAGGTGGCGATCTGTACCAGCAGTGCCTGCAGCGAGCGGTCTTCCAGGGCATCGAACAGTTCGCGCTGCCAGTAGCTGGTCCAGATCACCAGACCGACCTGGCCGAGGGTGAGGCCCAGCAGCAGGGCCACGGCACCGCGGATGGTCCACTTGCGCTCACTGCGCCAGTAGGGCGTGGCCAGGCGCAGAAAGCGCCAGCGCTTGCGGGGTGGTCGGCTGCTGGGCTGCATGGGCTAGTACCGCCGCGCCAGTTGCAAGGCGACCTGGGCGGCGCCGCGCAGGCCGAGCAAGTCGTCCAGCACTACATGCAGGCCGATGCCGGCCAGCAGTTCGTGCATCGGCGGCGAGTCGA
>CALMID010000487.1 GCA_937863915.1 uncultured Pseudomonas sp. | reverse complement strand
GGGCAGTTCACTCTCGTAGGTCGCCATCGCCAGCCGGTGGCCATCGGTGGCCACGGTACGCAGGTGACGCGGCGTTACCTCGAACAGCATGCCATTCAGGTAATAGCGCACGTCCTGCTGGGCCATCGAGAACGCGGTGCGATCGATCAGGCTCTTGAGCTGCGCCTGGTTTACAGTGAATTCCACCGACCCAGCCGCGGGCTCGATGTTCGGGAAGTCGCCTGCGGGCAGCGTCGACAGGGTGAAGCGGCTGCGTCCGCTGCGCAGCTGCACCCGTTGCTCGTCTAGGTTGAACTCGAGGCGACCGGAATCCGGCAGCGACTTGCAGATGTCTGCCAGCTTGCGCGCCGGCACGGTGATCTCGCCACTCTCGCCCGGCTCCGGCAGCGTGATCCGCGCCGCTAGCTCCACTTCGGTATCCGTACCCGTCAGCGACAGGCGATCACCCTCGAGCGTGATCAGCACGTTGGAAAGGATCGGCAGCGTCTGGCGCCGCTCCACCACCCCGGCCACCAGGCTCAGTGGTTTGAGCAACGCGTCCCTGGAAATCGAAAATTTCATGCATCGGTCTCCGCAGTGAATTTCTTGTCCTGTACGCGGCCAGCGGCCGTGCGACCCCTCAGGTCGACAGCAGGCGGTAGAGGTTCTTGTGATCCTCGCGAATATCGGAATCGTACTCGCGCAGTTCCTTTATCTTCTTGCAGGCATGCAGCACCGTGGTGTGGTCGCGCCCGCCAAACGCCTCTCCGATCTCCGGCAGGCTGTGATTGGTCAGTTCCTTCGCCAGCGCCATGGCCAGTTGCCGCGGCCGCGCCACCGAGCGGCTGCGCCGCTTCGACAGCAGATCGGACAGCTTGATCTTGTAATACTCGGCCACGGTGCGCTGGATGTTGTCCAGGCTGACCAGCTTGTCCTGCAGCGCCAGCAGGTCCTTGAGAGACTCCTTGACCAGCTCGATATCGATACGCCGGTGTGTGAACTGCGAACTGGCGATCACGCGCTTCAGCGCACCTTCCAGCTCCCTTACGTTCGACTTGATGCGCTGTGCGACGAAGAAGGCAACATCGGCAGGCAAGTCGATCCGCGACTGCTCTGCCTTCTTCATCAATATCGCCACGCGCGTCTCCAGCTCCGGTGGCTCGACCGCGACGGTGAGTCCCCACCCGAAACGCGACTTCAGTCGCTCCTCCAGCCCATCGATCTCCTTGGGGTAACGATCGCAGGTGAGGATCATCTGCTGGCCACCTTCGAGCAGCGCATTGAAGGTGTGGAAGAACTCCTCCTGCGAGCGCTCCTTGTTGGCGAAAAACTGGATGTCATCGATCAGCAGCGCATCGACCGAGCGGTAATAGCGCTTGAAATCATTGATGGCGTTCAATTGCAGCGCTTTCACCATGTCGGCAACGAAAC
>CALMID010000486.1 GCA_937863915.1 uncultured Pseudomonas sp. | reverse complement strand
CCCGCCCGGAGCAACGGGTGGCGGCGCTGCTGACGCGCTTCAACCAGGGCGAGTATTTCTACACCCTCAAGCCGCCGACACTGTCCGGCGATACCGTCGATGCCTTCCTCTTCGACAGCCGGCGTGGCTTCTGCGCCCACTATGCCGGGGCGACCACTTTCGTCCTGCGTGCGGCGGGGATTCCGGCTCGGGTGGTGGCGGGTTATCAGGGTGGCGAGTTCAACCGCCAGGGCGGCTATGTGCAGGTGCATCAGTTCGATGCCCATGCCTGGGTCGAATACTGGCTACCCGAGCGTGGCTGGCAGCGTGTCGACCCGACCTTTGCCGTCGCCCCCGAGCGCATCGAACAGGGGCCGGAGGCCGCTTTGGCCGAGGAGGGCAGCTTCCTCGAGGATTCGCCGCTGTCGCCATTGCGCTACCGCAACGTGGCCCTGCTCAACCAGCTGCGCCTGGCCTGGGACAATCTCAACTATGGCTGGCAGCGCTGGGTGCTGGGCTACCAGAGCGAGCAGCAGCTGGGGTTGCTGCAGCGCTGGTTTGGCGAGTGGGATATCCAGCGTCTGGTGATGGTGCTGGGCGGCGGCGGTGTGTTGCTCGGCCTGCTGATGGCGCTGCTGTTGATCAAGCCCTGGCAGCAGCGTCTGGATGCCCAGCAGCGTGTCTATCGGCGTTTCGAGCGCCTGCTGGCCCGGCATGGCGTGCAGCGCCGGCCTGGTGAGGGCGCCCGCGACTATGCCCGGCGTGCCGCCTTGGCCCTGCCGCAGCAGGCGCGACAGATCGAAGGCTTTGCCCAGTGCTTCGAAGCGCAGCGGTATGCCGGCGTCGCGTCGGACAAGGGGCAACTGGCGCAGCAGCTGCGGTCGCTGCGCCGTGCCTTGCCCTGGCGCCTCAGCCGGCCAGATGGGGATACGCCCCGATGAACGAGCGTGGTCGGCTGCTTGTTCAGGTGCTGCGTCTGAGCGCTCAGTTGCACCTGAGTGCGCAGCCGTTGCGGGAGGATGATGACGAAGCCCTGCATCGCCTGCGCATTGCCCTGCGTAGCCTGGATGCTCTGTTGCGGCTGTTGCCGGCGGATATCAGCGAATCCTTGCGCCTGCGGGTACGGGCCTGTGCCCGAGTGTCCGGGGTGCTGCGCGATTATCAGGTGCTGGCCGCGCAGTTGCCGTCGCTTGCGGACCGGCAAGGGCTCGGCCTGGCGCAGGCCACTGCCTGGCTGCAGCAGACTGGTTTGCTGCAACAGCTGCAAGCGGAGCTGGAGGTCTGGCCGCAGCAGCTCCTGCAGGCCGGGGGCAAGGCCTTGCGTCGGCATCTGGTTAAGGCTCGCCGGCGGCAGTGGCAGGCCTTGTACGACGCGCTGGAGTGCACATCAGCCGACTGGCATCGCCTGCGTCTGCTGATCAAGCAGGTGCGCTACAGCGCCGAACTGCTGCCCGGCGACAGGCCGATACGGCCGCGCCAGTTGCGCGAGCTGCGCGGCCTGCAGGCACTGCTCGGTGACTGGCATGATCGCCTGCGCTGGCTGGAACTGACCGAGGGCATGACCGATCTGCAGTCTCTGCAGCAGTGCTGGCAGGTTGAACTGGTGCAACTGAGCACGCGCTTGCCGGCGGCCCTCCAGCGGCTGGCCCAGCGGTTGCGCTAGTGCTCGTCTTGCTGGGTATTCACAGCCTGGATAATTGACCATAGGCTCAGCTCGGTGCCACCGTAGCGCACGCCGTATCCAATCGACATGCCCATCAGCATGCCTAATCAGCAGAGGGGAGTAGGTCCGTGAATTTTTCCCAATTGATCGCCCAGGCCGAGCAGTCGCCGGAGCATATCCTCGTGCCGCAGAACTGGGGGCAGGGGCGCGCGGCCTTTGGCGGGCTGGTGGCGGCGCTGGTGTTTGCCGCCATGCGCGGCAAGGTGCCTGCGGGGCGACCGGTGCGCTCGCTGGCGGTGACCTTTGTCGGCCCGTTGCAGCCAGGCGTGCCGGCCCGGGTCGAGGCCGAGGTGCTGCGCGAGGGCAAGGCGGTCAGCCAGATGCTCGGGCGGGCCATCCAGGATGGCCAGGTGGTGGCTCTGGTGCAGGGTAGCTTCGGTGCGCCGCGCGAGTCGGTGCTGGCGGTCGAGGCCTTGCCGGCTCCGCTGATGGCCGCGCCTGAGCAGTCGCAGGAGATGCCCTATATCAAGGGTGTGACACCGGAGTTCACCCAGCACCTGGCGCTGCGCTGGGCCGAGGGGGGCATCCCGTTCAGCAACAACCCGTCGCGCACCATGGGTGGCTGGGTACGCCTGCGCGAGGAGTTGCCGCAGGAGCATCTGGACGAGGCGCATCTGCTGGGTCTGGTCGATGCCTGGCCGCCGGCGCTGCTGTCGCACCTGCGCCAGCCAGCGCCGGGCAGCTCGCTGACCTGGACCATCGAGTTCATGCAGCCGCTGGTGCCGCTGCGGGGCGAGGACTGGTGCCAGTACCGTGCGGAGATCGAGCATGCCCGTGATGGTTACGGGCATATCGCGGCAGGTTTCTGGAG
>CALMID010000485.1 GCA_937863915.1 uncultured Pseudomonas sp. | reverse complement strand
GATGCCACTGCCTAGCTGGCTGGGATCGGCCAGATTGCCCATGACATGAATCAGGCCCATCACCGCGCCAATGATGCCGATGGTGGGCGCGTAGCCGCCCATGCTCTCGAACATCTTGGCCGCCTGCAGATCACGACTTTCCTGGGTATACAGATCGACTTCGAGAATGCTGCGGATGGCCTCCGGTTCGGCGCCGTCAACCAGCAACTGCAGGCCTTTGCGCGCGTAAGGATCAGCCTCACCATCGGCAATCGACTCCAGGCCGAGCAGACCTTCCTTGCGCGCCTTCATGCTCCAGGTCACCACCTGATTGATGCCGCCGAGCATGTCGATGGCAGGAGGCAGTATGATCCAGCGCAAAATCACCCACGCCCGCTTGAGGGCCGGCAATGGCGTTTGTAGAAATGCGGCACCCAGCGTACCGCCGATCACGATCAGTGCCGCCGGGCCGTTGAGCAGAGCCCCCGCGTGACCACCTTCGAGATAATTCCCACCGATAATGGCAATGAACGCCAGAATGACACCGATGAGACTCAGTACATCCATCAGTTACAGGCCTCGGCCAGATGGCGACCGATATCGTCGAGGGGGTACACCGCATCGGCCAGATTGGCTTTGACCACGGCCATCGGCATGCCATAGATCACGCAACTGGCCTCATCCTGTGCCCATACCTGACTGCCAGCTTCCTTGAGCATGCGTGCGCCGTCACGGCCATCCGCCCCCATGCCCGTCAGCACCACAGCCAGCACCTTGTCGGCATACGCCTTGGCCGCCGAACCGAAGGTGATGTCAACACAGGGCTTGTAGTTCAGACGTTCATCGCCCGGCAGGATTTTGATCTGTCCGCGCCCATCAATCATCATCTGCTTGCCGCCTGGCGCCAGCAACGCCACGCCGGGGCGCAGCAGATCACCATCCTCGGCTTCCTTGACGCTGATCCGGCAGAGGCTGTTCAAACGCTCGGCAAAGGCCTTGGTGAAGGCCGCCGGCATATGCTGAATCAGCACGATCGGCGCCGGGAAATTGGCCGGCAACTGGGTCAATACGCGCTGCAGCGCCACCGGACCACCCGTGGAGGTGCCAATCGCCACCAGCCGGTAGGCTTTTCGCCGCACGGGCGCAGAGGATGGCGTGGCAACCGGCGTGCGCGGTGTCGGCGCTGGTGCCGCTGAGGCAGAGTTCGGGGTCGACACCGGTGCAGCGGCAGGCGACGGGCTGAAACTCGTGCTGCGACGGTTGCTGCGGGCGATGGAAAGAATCTTCTCGCACAACAACTGTTTGACCTTGGCCGGGTTACGCGAGATGTCCTCGAAGTTCTTCGGCAGAAAGTCGACGGCACCGGCATCCAGGGCATCCAGGGTCACCCGCGCGCCCTCATGGGTCAGCGAGGAAAACATCAGAACCGGTGTCGGGCAACGCTGCATGATGTTACGTACGGCCGTGATGCCATCCATCATCGGCATCTCGTAGTCCATGGTGATCACGTCCGGCTTGAGCGCCATCGCCTGATCAATCGCCTCACGGCCATTGGTGGCGGTGCCGATCACCTCGATGCCACTGTCGGACGAGAGGATTTCCGAAACGCGGCGGCGAAAGAAGCCCGAATCGTCCACCACCAGCACTTTTACTGCCATACAGACTCCTCATCGCCAGCCAACAGTGGCTGGCGCTTTTCAACCACGCCGCGCGTAGCGTTTCAGCATGCTGGGTACATCGAGAATCAGGGCAATACGGCCATCGCCGGTGATGGTCGCCCCCGCCATGCCGGGCGTACCTTGCAGCTTCTTGCCGAGCGGCTTGATCACCACCTCTTCCTGGCCCACCAACTGATCGACCACGAAACCGATGCGCTGGGTGCCCACCGAGAGAATTACCACATGCCCCTCGCCACGTTCGTCATAGGCCGCATTGGGCACGAGCCAACGCTTGAGATAGAACAGCGGCAGCGCCTTGTCACGAACGATTACCACTTCCTGCCCATCGACCACGTTGGTTTTGGACAGATCGAGGTGGAAGATTTCGTTGACGTTAACCAGCGGGAAGGCAAAAGCCTGGTTGGCCAGCATGACCATCAGGGTCGGCATGATCGCCAGGGTCAGCGGTACCTTGATGATGATCTTCGAACCCTGGCCCTTGACCGAATAGACGTTGACCGTACCGTTGAGCTGGGAAATCTTGGTCTTGACCACATCCATGCCCACACCACGACCTGACACGTCGGAAATTTCCGTCTTGGTCGAGAAGCCGGGAGCGAAGATCAGGTTGTAGCATTCCAGTTCGTTGAGGCGATCCGCAGCGTCCTTGTCCAGCAGGCCCTTTTCCACCGCCTTGGCGCGCAGCACGTCGGCGTCCATGCCCTTGCCGTCGTCGGAGATCGACAGGAGGATGTGATCGCCTTCCTGCTCGGCGGACAGCACGACCTTGCCGGCACGCGGTTTACCGGCCGCTTCGCGCTCTTCCGGGGTTTCCACGCCATGGTCGACGGCATTGCGCACCAAGTGCACCAGCGGGTCGGCCAGGGCCTCCACCAGATTCTTGTCGAGGTCGGTTTCTTCACCGACCAGCTCCAGGTTGATTTCCTTCTTGAGGTTGCGCGCCAGATCGCGCACCAGTCGCGGGAAACGCCCGAAGACTTTCTTGATCGGCTGCATCCGCGTTTTCATCACCGCGGTCTGCAGATCGGCCGTCACCACATCGAGGTTGGAAACAGCCTTGGACATGGCCTCATCGCCGCTATTGAGGCCCAGGCGAACCAGACGGTTACGCACCAGCACCAGCTCGCCGACCATGTTCATGATCTCGTCGAGACGCGCGGTATCCACCCGGACCGTGGTTTCGGCTTCACTGGCAGCACTGGCCTTGTCGCCAGAGGCTGCCGGTGCTGCGGCGGCACGGGCCGGCGCAGAGGCAGGAGCCGGCGCTGCAGGAGCAGCTGCCGGCGTTTTAGGCTCG
>CALMID010000484.1 GCA_937863915.1 uncultured Pseudomonas sp. | reverse complement strand
TGAAGGCCATGTTGTCGCGCAGGTAGTCGAAACCGAATTCGTTGTTGGTGCCGTAAGTGATGTCGGCGGCATAGGCGGCGCGCTTTTCCTGCGGCGGCTGGAACGGACTGACCACGCCAACCGTAAGACCGAGGAATTCGTACAGCGGGCGCATCCAGTTGGCATCGCGGCGTGCCAGGTAATCGTTGACCGTGACCACATGCACACCCTTGCCGGACAGCGCATTGAGGTACACCGCCAGGGTACCCACCAGGGTCTTGCCCTCACCGGTACGCATTTCGGCGATCTTGCCGTAATGCAGGACCATGCCGCCGATCAGCTGCACGTCGAAGTGACGCATGCCCATCACGCGCTTGCCAGCCTCGCGGGCCACGGCAAAGGCTTCTGGCAGCAGTTGGTCGAGGGTCTCGCCCTTGGCCAGACGCTCCTTGAACTCGCTGGTCTTGGCCTTCAGTTGCTCATCGCTCAGAGCAATCATCCGCTCTTCGAGCGCATTGACCGCCAGCACGGCCTTCTGCATGCGCTTTACTTCGCGCTCATTCTTGCTTCCGAACAGTTTTCTCAACAGAGGCGCAAACATTAACCGTGTCTTCCCGAGCGTATGAGTGGAGGGGCGCTTCGACGTCGCCCGTCTTGCCTAGAGGCTTAGAACAAAGGGGGCATTCTACTCGGAAACGTTGACGAGAAAAGGCCTATGGACAGCCTGCGAGCCAACGAACGACGGGGGCTTTTGTTACCATGATCTACCGCACAGGAGCCCACCCGCATGAGCCGTCGTCCGCCACCGGCGAAGACCGCCGATTCCATCTTGCGCCAGAGCCAGCCACTGCAGGCGCTGCTGGGCGCCGCGCGACGCCTGGACCATCTGCAGAAGCTGCTGGAAGCAGCGCTGGAGCCGGCGGCACGCGAACACTGCAAGGTCGCCTCATGGCGCGATGGCACGCTACTGCTGATTGTCAGCAACGGCCACTGGGCCACCCGCCTGCATTATCAACAACGTCGGCTGCTACGCCTGCTGCAGGAACAGACAGCCTTCAATGGCCTGCAACGCATCCTGTTCAAGGTACAACCGGTGACCGGCAGCAGCTCGGCCGGCGCCCGCCATGTCGAACTCTCCGCGGCAGCCGCCGACAGCCTGCGCACAGCCGCCGACGGCATCAGTGATCCGCGCCTGCGCGAAGCACTGGAGCGCCTGGCCAAACACGCCGACCAGACCTGATTCCTGAATCTCGCGCATAAAAAAGGCCACCCGAAGGTGGCCTTGAAAGAAAGCATAAGGAAAGAGGTATTGCTTACACCGCCGCAGCCGGGCGCATGTAGGAGATCGGCGCAGAGCCGGCGTCTTCGAAGATCACCACGTCCCAGGCATCCGTCTCGGCAATCAGCTGACGCAGCAGACGGTTGTTCAGGGCATGGCCGGACTTGAAGCCACGGAACTCGCCAATCAGGCTGTTACCCAGCAGGTACAGGTCGCCAATCGCATCGAGAATCTTGTGTTTGACGAACTCGTCTTCGTAGCGAAGGCCGTCTTCGTTGAGCACGCGATCCTCATCGACCACGATGGCGTTATCCACGCTGCCGCCGAGCGCGAGATTCTGCGAACGCAGGTACTCGATATCGCTCATGAAACCGAAGGTCCGCGCACGACTGACTTCCTTGACGAAGGAGGTGCTGGAGAAGTCGACGCAGGCGGTCTGGGTGCGGCCATGGAACACAGGATGGTCGAAATCGATCTCGAAGCTCACCTTGAAACCGTCGAAAGGCACGAAGGTGGCGCGCTTGTCGCCATCTTCAACCGTCACCTCGCGCAGGATACGGATGAACTTCTTCGGCGCTTCCTGCTCTTGCAGGCCAGCCGATTGCAACAGAAACACGAAGGGACCGGCGCTGCCGTCCATGATCGGCACTTCCGATGCGGACAGTTCGACATAGGCGTTGTCGATGCCCAGACCGGCCATAGCCGAGAGCAGGTGCTCCACGGTATCCACCTTGACGTCACCATTGACCAGCGTGGTCGACATGGTGGTTTCACCGACATTTTCCGCCCGTGCCGGAATTTCCACCATCGGGTCGAGGTCGGTGCGTCGGAACACGATACCGGTGTCCACCGGAGCTGGCTTCAGGGTCAGGTAAACCTTCTCTCCCGAATGCAGGCCAACGCCGGTGGCGCGGATGATGTTCTTCAAGGTGCGTTGTTTGATCATGGACTCAGTCGCTTTACGTCAGTTGCGAACAATTTTCAACAATGGTCGAGCATGATAACAGAGCCGACCATCGCTGCACACCAATCACAACTGTGCTCCCCATAGCAAAAATCAATCAGCCTGACGACGCAGGAAAGCCGGGATATCCAGGTAATCGAGATCATCCTGGGTATTCAGCTTGGCGGCGGTCGCGGCGGCTGCGTAGCTCTGGCGCTGCACGGTGGGACGCTCGTAGTCCTTGTAGTTGACGCTGGCCTCAGCCTGCTGACGAGCCGGAGCAGCCGACGGAGCAGAGGCCACGGCTACCGGAGCAGCGACGGTGTTGTCGACGACCTTGACCGGCTTGTCGCTGCGCTGACCCAGACCGGTGGCGACCACGGTCACGTGCAGTTCGTCACGCAGTTCCGGATCGATCACGGCACCCACCTTGACGGTCGCGTGCTCGGAAGCGAAGGCTTCGATGATCTCGCCCACCGCGGCGTATTCGCCCAGAGACAGATCCAGACCGGCAGTGATGTTGACCAGGATGCCGCGGGCGCCCTGCAGGTTGATGTCTTCCAGCAGCGGGTTGCGGATGGCCGCCTCGGTCGCTTCACGCGCACGGTTCGGACCGCTGGCGCAGCCGGTACCCATCATGGCCATGCCCATCTCGCCCATCACGGTCTTCACGTCGGCAAAGTCGACGTTCATCAGGCCCGGACGCTGCATGATGTCGGAGATGCCGCGCACGGCACCGGCCAGCACGTCGTCAGCCTTGGCGAAGGCGGACAGCAGGCTGGCGTCCTTGCCGAGGATGGTCAGCAGCTTCTCGTTGGGGATGGTGATCAGCGAGTCGACGCACTCGGACAGGGCGCGGATGCCTTCGTCCGCTACCTGCATGCGCTTGCGACCTTCGAACGGGAACGGGCGGGTCACCACGGCGACGGTGAGGATGCCCATTTCCTTGGCCACCTGGGCAATGATCGGCGCTGCACCGGTACCGGTACCGCCACCCATGCCGGTGGTGATGAAGACCATGTCGGCGCCATTCAGGACTTCCTGAATGCGCTCACGGTCTTCCAGGGCAGCCTGGCGGCCGATTTCCGGGTTAGTACCGGCACCCAGTCCCTTGGTCACGCCCGGGCCGAGTTGCAGCACGGTGCGTACGGAAACATTTTTCAGTGCCTGTGCATCGGTGTTGGCGCAGATGAATTCGACGCCTTCGATGTTGCTGCGCAGCATATGGTTCACGGCATTGCCGCCACCGCCGCCCACGCCAACAACCTTGATCACAGCACTTTGCGGGATATTGTCTACGAGCTCGAACATTTCCCCTCTCCTTCCTTTTTTAGTTATATCGCCAACAGCTACCGCGGTTTAAAAATTGCCTTGGATCCAGCGTTTAAGCTTTTCCAATACAGGTGTCTTGGGTTCGTCATTGAACAAACCGCCCGCCATGGCATAACCGTCGGACTGTTTTTGCAGTCCGTACATCAGCAAGCCCACGGCAGTGGAATAAATCGGATTACGCACCACGTCAGCCATTCCCTTGACGTTATGAGGAGCGCCCAAGCGCACCGGCATGTGAAAGATCTCTTCGGCCAATTCGACAGCACCTTCCATCTTGGCGGTGCCACCGGTAAGGACGATCCCGGCCGGAATCATGTCCTCATAGCCACTGCGCCGCAGCTCGGCCTGAATGAGGGTGAACAGCTCGTCGTAACGAGGCTCGACAACCTCAGCCAGAGCTTGACGGGACAGTTCCCGCGGTGGCCGGTCCCCAACACTGGGAACCTTGATGGTTTCCCCAGCACCGGCCAGTTTGGCTAGTGCACAAGCATACCGAATCTTGATCTCCTCGGCATACTGGGTCGGGGTACGTAATGCCATGGCGATATCATTGGTAACCTGGTCGCCAGCGATCGGAATCACCGCAGTGTGACGTATCGCACCTTCTGCAAAGATGGCGATGTCGGTGGTGCCGCCGCCGATATCGACCAGGCACACGCCCAGCTCCTTCTCGTCGTCGGTCAGCACGGCATAGGCAGAGGCCAGTTGCTCCAGAATGATGTCGTCGACTTCCAGGGCGCAGCGGCGCACGCACTTCTCGATATTCTGCGAGGCGTTGGTGGCGCAGGTGACCACGTGCACCTTGGCTTCCAGGCGCACGCCGGACATGCCCAGCGGCTCACGTACGCCTTCCTGGTTATCGATCACGTAATCCTGCGGCAGGGTGTGCAGCACCCGCTGATCGGCCGGAATGGCCACGGCCTGGGCGGCGTCCAGCACGCGCTCGATATCCGCCGGGCTGACTTCGCGATCGCGGATGGCGACGATGCCGTGGCTGTTGAGGCTGCGGATGTGATTGCCGGCTACGCCCACGAAGGCCGAATGAATCCGACAGCCGGCCATCTGCTGCGCTTCGTCGATGGCGCGCTGGATCGACTGCACGGTGGACTCGATATTGACCACCACCCCTTTTTTAAGACCGCGCGAGGGATTGGTGCCGATCCCGACGATTTCCAGTGCGCCATCGGCAGTCACTTCGCCCACCAGCGCCACCACCTTGGAGGTGCCGATGTCCAGACCGACGATCATCTTGCCGCTCTGCATGCTTGCCATGTCCTTGCCTTCTCCTCGCTTCACTGTACGGCGGCGGCCTTGGCCGCCGTGGGCGCCACCGGCTCGCGCCACGCCACGGCCAGGCCGTTGGGGTAGCGCAGGTCGATGCGCGCAATGTTGGGTTGCTGCGCTTTCAGCGCTTTTTCGTAGATCGCCGCGAAGCGGCGCATCTTGTCGACGATATGGTCGCGACCCAGCAGCAGGTCGATGCCCTGGGCGGTGCGCAGGTACCAGCTGCCGCGCTCGCGCATTTCCAGAGCGATGATGGAAAAGCCCAGCGGACGCAGCATCTGGCTGAGCACCTGGTACTGCTGCATCACCTGTCGCTGGGCACGCTGCGGCCCGGCCAGACGTGGCAGATGCTGGTAGTTGGCCGACTCGCGCGGGGCAAAGGCATGCCCGGCATTGTTGAGCAGGGCTTCATCGCCCCAGCGCGCCACCGGCAGCTGTTCTTCCAGGCGAATCATGATCTGGTCCGGCCATACCCGACGCACTTCGGCATGGGCGATCCACGGCATCTGCTCCAGCTCCTGACGCATGCCCGACAGATTGATCTGCAGGAAGCTGGCTTGAATGTAGGGAGCAATACGCTGCTGCACCGCCTGCTGGCTGATGTAGCTGAGCTCGCCGTCGACACTGACCTTGCTGATCGGCCGGTCAACATAGGGCAGCGCGCGCTGCGCACCTTCATAGGCAGCCACGCCCAGCACCAGCAACAGCACAGGCCAGATCAGGCGCTTGAGCGGGCTGAAATCCGGCTTGGGCAGACGCAGGCTGAGCGGCTCCTTGGCCACCAGGCGGCTGGCGCCACGCTGCTCCGGACGACGCGGCGGCGTGCTGCGTTCCGGAACGGCGTACTGGTGGTGACGGAGCGACATGCTCATGACTTAACCCCGCGCCTCAAGGCTGTCGGCCAGAATCGCCTGAACCAGGTCGGTGAACTCCAGCCCAACCGCCTTGGCAGCCATCGGCACCAGGCTGTGATCGGTCATGCCCGGCACGGTATTCACTTCCAGCAGCCAGAACTGACCGTCGGCGTCCTGCATCACGTCGACCCGCGCCCAGCCCTGAGTGCCCACGGCCTCGCAGGCGCGCGCCGTCAGAGCCTTGAGTTCGGCTTCCTTCTCTGCCGACAGACCGCAGGGAATGCGGTACTGGGTGTCATTGGCCAGGTACTTGGCGTCGTAGTCGTAGAAACTGTGCGGCGTGCCGAGGCCAATGGGTGGCAGCACTTCGCCGCGCAACACGGCAATGGTGAACTCCGGGCCCTTGATCCACTGCTCGACCAGCACTTGCGAGTCGAACTGCGCGGCAGACTGCCAGGCCTCGACCAGCGCAGCCACGCTGTCGACCTTGGCCATGCCGATGCTCGAACCCTCATGGGCCGGTTTGACGATCAGCGGAAAGCCCAGCTCGCTCGCGGCCTTTTCGCAATCGGCGACCGAGGCCAGCACGGCATGCCGGGGGGTCGGCAGGCCGAGGCTCTGCCAGACCTGCTTGGTGCGCAGCTTGTCCATGGCCAGCGCCGAGGCCAGCACGCCGCTGCCGGTGTAGGGAATCCCGGCGCACTCCAGGAGGCCCTGCATGGTGCCGTCTTCGCCGCCGCGGCCGTGCAGCACGATAAAGGCGCGATCAATCTTCTCGCTGGTCAGGCGCTGCAGCAGGTCATCACCGACATCGATGCCGAAAGCATCCACACCGGCTTCCTGCAGGGCGGCCAGCACGGCGGCGCCAGATTTCAGCGACACCGGACGCTCGGCGCTCTTGCCACCGAAGAGAACCGCCACGCGACCGAAGGCCGCCGGCGCATGTTGCGAACGCAGACTCATTTCGACTCACCCTGACCCGCGAACAGCGGGTGTTTCAACAGTTGCGGTGCCAGACCGCCGATATCGCCAGCACCCTGGCAGAGCAGGATGTCGCCGGCACGCAGCAGCGGCTTGACCAGCGGAGCGATATCCACGCCCCGCTCGAGATAGATCGGGTCCAGCTTGCCGCGCTGGCGAATGCTGTGGCACAGCTGGCGGCTGTCCGCGCCCGGGATCGGGCTCTCGCCGGCCGGGTAGACTTCCATCAGCAGCAGCACCTTGGCGTCGCCGAGCACCTGCACAAAGTCGTCATACAGATCGCGGGTACGGCTATAGCGGTGCGGCTGGTAGACCATCACCAGACGGCGCTCAGGCCAGCCACCGCGAACGGCCTGGATCACTGCGGCGACTTCACGCGGGTGATGGCCGTAATCGTCGACCAGCATCACGCTGCCACCCTCTACCGGCAGTTCGCCGTAGACCTGGAAGCGCCGGCCAACACCCTGGAAGCCCGAGAGGCCGGCGACGATGGCGGCATCGTCGATGCCCTCCTCGCTGGCGATGGCGATGGTGGCCAGGGAATTGAGCACGTTGTGGTTGCCCGGCATGTTCACCGAGACGTCCAGCGGCGCGCGGTCGCGGCGCAGGACGGTGAAGAAGGTCTGCATGCCCTGCTGACGGACGTTGATCGCGCGCACGTCGGCATCTTCGGCAAAGCCGTAGGTCACGGTCGGACGCGCCACCTGCGGCAGCAGCTCACGCACCACCGGGTCGTCCACGCAGAGCACGGCCAGGCCGTAGAACGGCAGGTTGTGCAGGAACTCGACGAAGGTCTTCTTCAGCACATTGAAGTCGCCGCCGTAGGTGCTCATGTGGTCGGCGTCGATGTTGGTGACCACGGCGACCATCGGCTGCAAATGCAGGAAGCTGGCGTCGCTCTCGTCGGCCTCGGCCACCAGGTAGCGGCTGGTGCCCAGCTGGGCGTTGGTGCCGGCGGCATTGAGGCGGCCGCCGATGACAAAGGTCGGGTCCAGGCCGCCGGCGGCAAAGACCGAGGCGATCAGGCTGGTGGTGGTGGTCTTGCCGTGGGTGCCGGCGACGGCGATGCCGTGGCGGTAACGCATCAGCTCGGCGAGCATCTCCGCACGCGGTACCACCGGAATGCGTCGGGCCAGTGCCTGGGCAACTTCCGGGTTGCTGGTATTGACCGCACTGGATACCACCAGCACATCCGCCTGGGCGGCGTTCTCGGCACGATGGCCGATATGGATGGTGGCGCCGAAACTTTCCAGACGCTCGGTCACGGGCGAGGCCTTGAGATCGGAGCCGGACACCTGATAACCGAGGTTCAGCAACACCTCGGCGATACCGCACATGCCCACGCCGCCGATGCCGACGAAGTGGATGTTGCGGATACGGCGCATTTCCGGCTGCGGAAAGGCTTTCTGGCTCTCAACCACGGGCCACCTCCAGGCAAATACTCACCACACGGTCGGTGGCATCCGGTTTGGCCAGGCGACGGGCGATCTCGCCCATGGCCAGCAGTTTGTCGTTGTGCATCAGAACCTCGGTCAACTGTGCGGCCAGTGCAGTCGCATCAGTGGCATGTTGCGGCAACAGCACGGCGGCGCCGGCGTTGGCCAGAAATTCGGCGTTGCGCGTCTGGTGATCATCGATCGCATGGGGCAACGGAATCAGGAAGGACGGCAGGCCGGCAGCGGCCACCTCGCTGACGGTCAGCGCACCGGCACGGCAGACGATCAGGTCAGCCCAGCCATAGGCATCGGCCATGTCGCTGATGAACGGGCGGACATCGGCCTCGATGGCCAGGTCCCGGTAGCGACTGGCGGTGATCTCCGCGTGCTGGCGGCCGGCCTGATGGCAGATCTGCGGGCGCAGGGCCTCGGGCAGCAGCGCCAGGGCAGCCGGCAGCAATTTGTTCAGCGGCTCGGCACCCAGACTACCGCCCAGCACCAGCAGACGCGGCTTGCGGCTCTGCAGCGACGTCCGCGGCGTCGGAAGGAACAGCTCCTCGCGTACCGGATTGCCGGTGGTGTGCAGCTTGGCGCTGGCCCTGAAGGTCTGCGGGAAGGCCTCGCAAATCCGCGCAGCGATACGCGACAGCAGGCGGTTGGCAGTGCCGGCCACGGCATTCTGCTCATGGATGATCAG
>CALMID010000483.1 GCA_937863915.1 uncultured Pseudomonas sp. | reverse complement strand
GGTGGCGTTGTTGGCAAGTCGTTATCGACTCAGTGCGGGCTGTCGCCGGTCGCCGCCGGTTTCTTGCCCAGTTTATCCAGCTTGGCACTGAAGCTTTCGACCCACAGGTAGAACATCGGGATCAGGAAGATCGCCAGCAGGGTCGCGGCGAGCATGCCGCCGATCACCCCGGTGCCAATCGAGTGACGGCTGGCGGAGCCGGCACCACTGCTGATGGCCAGCGGCACGCAACCGAGGATGAAGGCCAGCGAGGTCATCACGATCGGGCGGAAGCGCAGCTTGGCGGCTTCCAGCGCCGATTCGAAGATGCCCTTGCCCTCTTCACGCAGCATCACGGCGAACTCGATGATCAGAATGGCGTTCTTCGCCGCCAGGCCGATCAGGGTAATCAGGCCGACCTGGAAGTACAGGTCGTTCTGAATCCCGCGCAGCCACACGGCCAGAATCGCGCCGAACACCGCGAACGGCACTGCGGTGACCACCGCCAGCGGCAGGCTCCAGCGCTCGTACTGGGCGGCGAGGATGAGGAACACCATGATCAGGCCGAAGACGAAGGCAATAGTGCCCGAGCCCTGGCTGGCCAGTTCCTGATAGGCCGAGCCGATCCAGCCCACGGTGTAGTCGCTGCCCAGTACCTCGGCAGCCACTTCCTGAATCGCCGCAATCGCCTGGCCGGAGCTGTAGCCCGGCGCCGGCCCACCGAGAATCTTCGCCGCCGGGTAGACGTTGAAGCGGGTGAAGGTCTCAGGGCCGAGAATGCGTTCGACCTTGATCAGCGAGGACAGCGGGATCAGATCGCCCGTATTGGAGCGCACGTAGACCTGCGACAGATCCTGCGGCTTGCGACGGAACTCGGCCTCGGACTGCAGGCTGACCTTCCAGGTACGGCCGAACAGGTTGAAGTCGTTGACGTAGTAGCTGCCGAACGTCGACTGCATGGCGGTGAACACGTCGTTGACCGCCACGCCCAGGGCGCGGGTCTTGGTGCGGTCGAGGTCTACGAAGTACTGCGGCACGTTGGCGGCGAAGGTGGTCTGCATGCCGGCCAGCTCGGGACGCTTGGCCGCGGCGGCGAGAAACTCCTGAACCTTGGCCGCCATCTGCTGGGCCGTGGCACCGCTGCGGTTCTGGATGAAGGCCTCGAAACCGCCGGTGGTACTCATGCCGGTAATGGGCGGCGGGTTGAAGGAGGCCATCATGCCGTCCTTCTCCTGCATGCCCATGGCCATGAAGGTCCGGGTCAGGTTGCGCGCATCCAGCTCCGGCGTGGTGCGTTCCTTCCAGTCCTTGAGCGGCACGAAGGTCACCGCGGCGTTGGTGCGGTTACTGTTGGAGAGGATGTCCATGCCGGCGAAGGTGACCACATCGCGGGTCGCCGGGTGGGCCATCAGCTTCTTGTCGAAGTCGCTGGTCAGCGCCTCGGTACGCGACAGCGAGGCCGCTGGCGGCAGGAAGTAGGCATTGAGCACATAGCCCTGGTCTTCATCCGGCACCAGCGAGGTCGGCACGCGGGAGAACAGGCCGACGGTCAGGGCGATCATGCCGCCGAACAGCAGCAGACCGACCAGCGAACGCTTGAGGAAGAAGGTGACCCCGGCACCATAACCTTCGGTCATCCTGTCGAAGGCACGGTTGAACACGCGGAACGGTGCAATCGGCTCCTTGTGCTCGTCCTTCAGCAGCAGCGCGCAGAGCGCGGGCGACAGGGTCAGGGCGACGATGCCGGAGATCACCACCGACACCGCGATGGTGATCGCGAACTGCTTGTACATCTCGCCGCTGAGACCGCCCAGGAAGCCCACCGGGACGAACACCGCGCAGAGCACCAGGACGATGGCGATGATCGGCCCGGTCACCTCCTCCATGGCCTTGATCGCCGCCTCACGCGCACTGATCTTCTCGGTACGCATCACCCGTTCGACGTTCTCGATCACCACGATGGCGTCGTCCACCACGATGCCGATGGCCAGCACCAGGCCGAAAAGCGTCAGCAGGTTGATCGAGAAGCCCAGCAGGTACATGCCGGCAAAGGTGCCGACCAGCGATACCGGAATGGCCAGCACCGGGATCAGCGTGGCGCGCCAGTTCTGCAGGAAGATGAAGACCACCAGCACCACCAGGGCCAGGGCCTCGAAGAAGGTGTGGATCACCTCCTCGATGGAGACCTCGACGAACACCGTGGTGTCGTAGGGAATCTTGTATTCGATGCCATCGGGGAAACGCTCGGACAACCGCGCCATGGTGTCGCGCACGGCCTGCGCGGTATCCAGGGCGTTGGCGCCCGGTTGCGGGTAGATGCCGAAAGAGGCGTTGCGCTGGCCGTTGAGGGAGGTCACCAGCGAGTAGTCCTGCGCCCCCAGCTCGACCCGGGCGATATCGCCAAGAGTCAGGCTGGCACCGCTGTCGTCACTGCGCAGGATGATTCTCTCGAATTCCTTGGGATCGACCAGGCGGCCCTGGGTGGTCACGGTATAGGTGAACGCCTGCGGCTCGTTGAGTGGCTCCTGGCCGAAGCTGCCGGCGGCAAACTGCGAGTTCTGCTCGCGAATGGCGTTGACCACGTCGGTCGGCGTCAGGCCGTACTGCGCCAGCTTGTCCGGGCGCAGCCAGACACGCATGGAGTAGTCCTTGGCGCCGAACTGGGTGACGTCGCCCACACCGGGCAGGCGCTTGATTTCGTCGATGACGTTGATCAGCGCGTAGTTACTGATCTCCAGCGGCGTCTTGGAATCGTCCGGGGAGAACATCGTCACCATCTGCAGGATGTCCGACGACTTCTTCATCACCGTCACGCCCTGCCGGCGCACTTCCTCCGGCAGCTTGGAAAGCGCGGCCTGCACCCGGTTGTTGACGTCGATGGTGGCCTGGTCCGGGTCGCGACCGACCTGGAAGTACACCGAGAGGTTCATGCTGCCGCTGCCGGCCGAGGTCGACAGCTGGTAGATCATGCCCTCGACGCCGTTGATCTGCTGCTCCAGCGGCGCGGCGACCGTCTCGGCGATGACCTGGGCACTGGCACCTGGGTAGTTGGTGGTGACCTGTACCTGCGGCGGCAGAATCTGCGGGTATTGCGCCACCGGCAGGCTTTTCATGGCGGCTAGACCAGCCAGGGTGATGACGATGGAAACCACCGCCGCGAAGATCGGCCGATCGATGAAGAAACGTGAGATCACGGCAAGGCTCCCTTACGGCTGCTGAGTCGGCAGCGCATCCACGACCTGCACCGGCTGCTTGGGCCGCACGCGAATCAGACCATCAACGATGACCCGCTCGCCCTCCTTGAGACCGGAGCGAATCACCCAGCGGCCCTTGTTGATCATGTCGGTATCCACCGGGCGCGGCTGGGCCAGGCCCTGCTCATCGACCACATAGACGAAGTTGCCGGCCGGGCTCTGGGCCAGGGCCTTTTCCGGCACGGTGATGGAGTTCGGCCGGACCATGCCGGAAATGCGGATGCGCACGAACTGCCCCGGCAGCAGGGTCTGCTCGGTGTTGGGCACGATGGCGCGGGCACTGACGGTGCCGGTACCCTTGTCGATCAGGCTGTCGGTAAAATCGACCTTGCCCTTCTGCGCATACAGGCTGCCGTCGCCGAAAATGATCTCGGCGGTCAGCTGGTTGTCTTCGGGCAGGCGCACCACGCCGTTCTGCACGTCCTCGCGCAGACGCGCGGCCTCGCGGTCGGCATAGGCATAGTTGACGTAGATCGGGTCGAGCTGGGTGATCTGGGTCAGCAGGCTGGAGTTGGGATCGTTGGCAACGATCAGGCTGCCTTCGGAAACCGCTTCCTTGCTGGTGATGCCGGAAATCGGCGCCTCCACCGTGGTGTAGTCGAGATCGATCTGCTTGGACTGCACCTCGGCCTTGGCGGCCTCGATATTGGCCTTGCTCTGCTCGAAGTTGGAGATGGCGTTATCCAGCTCGCTTTCGCTGGCAAAGCCCTTCTTCTGCAGTTCGCGGATACGCCGCAGGTCACGCTCGGTCTGCCGGTAGCGCGCCTGCTCCTGAGCCAGGGCACCCTTGGCGCGCGCCAGGGCGGCCTGATAGGTACGTGGATCGATGCTGAACAGCACCTGGCCCTGTTTCACCTGGGAGCCTTCCTGATAGCTGCGCTGCTGCAGGATGCCACTGACCTGAGCGCGCACCTGCACCTCGCGATAACCGGCGGTACGCCCCGGATATTCCAGGTAGAACGCCAGGTCTTCCAGCTTGGTCTGCTCGACCAGCACCTGCGCCGGCGGCGGGGTGGCAGCGGCCGGGCTGGCCAGGGCGGAAGAGCAGGTGAAGGTGGCCAGAATGGCCAGGGCGAAGGGCAAACCACGATCCAGCGGCATACAAGAGATCTCCTGCCAGCAATCGGCACCGAGAGAACCGCCCGGCACCAATTAATTTCAATTTATTTCCTGCTGGCACTGTAGCTGCAAACACCCCCGCGCCGCCACCGCAGCCGCTCAGTTCCGGGCACTGGCCTCGTAGCCTTCAGCCACGATCAGCGCGGCAATCTGCTCGTTGCTGAGCGTACTGGCGACCCGCACCTCACCCGCCGCCAGATCAACCTCGACCACCGCCGCGGCATCCGCCGCCTGCAGCGCCTGGGTAATGGCCCGCACACAGTGCGCACAGCTCATGCCCTGAACCTGGAATACCTGCATGATGCTTCTCCTTTTCACGTTTAGAGGTTCTAGCCTGCGGCTTGCCACCGTGGCAAGGTCAAGCCAGATCGGGTCAGGCCCTCTCTGATCAAACCCAATCTGATCAAGCCATGGCTGAGCCGGCCGATAATTGAGCCAACCAGCCTTCGCGGAGTCCTCCATGCGCCTGCTTCCCGCCCTTGCCCTGTGTGGCGCCAGCCTGTTCAGCTCCTGGCTCGGCGCCGTAGAGCTGACCCACGGCACGCCCGACTATGGCGTGCTGATCATTTCCCGCGAGCGCCTGGAAATCGCCACCGCCTGCGACATCGGCGTGTACCTGCAGGATCAGTTGGTCAGCCGCCTGTTCCAGGGCCAGTCCGCTTCCTACAACCTGCCGCCGGGCGAAGTCTCGGTGCGCCTGGGCATCATGGGCGATACCGGTTGCCAGCCCAGCTTCGAGCAGATTCGCAGCGACCGCGTACAGATCCGCGCCGGCGCCATCCACAAGTACCGGGTGATGCTGCTGGAGAGCGGCCTGGGCCTGCGCGCAGTCGATCCCTGAG
>CALMID010000482.1 GCA_937863915.1 uncultured Pseudomonas sp. | reverse complement strand
AGCTGGCGCATGGTTCGCAGACCCGCGCCGGAACGCCGATGCGCGTGCAACTGCTGGGCTCTGATCCGGCCTGTCTGGCCGACAACGCCGCCTATGCCTGCGAGCTGGGCGCGCCGGTGATCGATCTGAATTTCGGCTGTCCGGCCAAGACGGTGAACAAGTCTCGCGGCGGTGCGGTGCTGCTCAATGAGCCGGAACTGCTCCATCGCATTCTCGCCGAGGTGCGTCGGGCGGTGCCAGCGGCGATACCGGTAACGGCGAAGATGCGCCTGGGCTATGACGCCCCGGACGGTGCCCTGGATTGCGCGCGCGCCCTGGTCGATGGCGGGGCGGCGCAACTGGTGGTGCATGCGCGGACCAAGCGCGACGGCTACAAGCCGCCGGCTCATTGGGAGTGGGTGGCGCGGGTGGCCGAGACGGTCCGCGTGCCGGTGCTGGCCAACGGCGAGGTGTGGAGCCTTGCCGAGTACCAGCGTTGCCGCGAGGTCAGCGGTGTTGCCGATATCATGCTCGGTCGCGGCCTGGTCTCGCGCCCCGATCTGGCCCGGCAGATTGCCGCCTGGCGCGATGGCGCCGATACCACGCCGATGACCTGGGCCGAACTCTGGCCCCTGCTGCAGGACTTCTGGCGCCAGGCGCGCGGCAAGCTGGCGCCGCGCTATGCACCGGGGCGGCTGAAGCAGTGGCTGGCCATGCTTACCCGTAGCTACCCCGAGGCGGCTCAGCTGTTTGCCGAATTGCGCCGGGAGAACGACTGCGAGCGCCTGGATGCCCGCCTGCAGCAGCCGGTTATTGTTTGATATCTATAAAACCAAAGATCGGAAAATACTGATTTATTGGACGCAAAGCGCCGTGCGACCCTGCGTTCAGTCAGGTTATTTCTGGTCCGCCCATGGCGCTTTTCACCCTTACTCCGCTGCCCGCTGCGCTGCCTTTGATGGCTGGCAAGCACTCTCGCCGGGGTATGGATGGCTTGCGCTGTTTGCCGCTGGCCTTCTGGGCGCTGTGGCACTGCCGCCATGCCCGTCCGCCGGATGGCAGCCCCGCATAGCGCTGCCTCATTTCTGATCGAGCCCCTTGGCTCAACGGTTGTCCCGAGCCATCAGTGCCGGATAACCGAACCGCTTTTGCCGCACCACTGTGTGCCGCCTCCCATAACAAGGAAACCCCATGAACGCCGCGATCAAGCCCGTGACGCCTGCGCCCGAGCGCTGCAAGTCCTACTACACCGCCACGCTCAACCACGAGACCGATTACCCGACGGTGCAGGGCACGGTGAAGGTCGATGTGGCCATTATCGGTGGCGGTTTCACCGGCGTGGCCACGGCGGTGGAGTTGGCTGAGCGCGGCCTCAAGGTGGCAGTGATCGAAGCCAACAAGATCGGCTGGGGCGCCACCGGCCGCAATGGCGGCCAGGTCACCGGCAGCCTGTCCGGCGAAGGGGCCATGCACAAGCAGATGAGCAAGACCCTCGGCAGCGAGGTCGAGGATTTCATCTGGCACCTGCGCTGGCGCGGCCACGAGATCATCAAGAACCGGGTCGCCAAGTACGGCATCCAGTGCGACCTCAAGCACGGCCACCTGCACGCGGCGATGAAGCCGGTGCACATGGCCGAGCTGGAAGCTTCCTACGAGGAGGCGGTGCGCCGTGGCATGGGCAGTGAGGTCACCCTGCTCGATGCCCAGGGCGTACGCCAGCACCTGGAGAGCGACCTGTACTACGGGGCGATCAAGAACACCCGCAACATGCACCTGCACCCGCTGAACCTGTGCATCGGCGAGGCCAGGGCCGCCGAGAGCCTGGGCGCGCTGATCTTCGAACATTCCGAGGTGCTGGATATCGTCCATGGCGCCAACCCGGCGGTGGTCACCGCTCAGGGCCGGGTCGAGGCCAAGCAGGTGATGCTGGCCGGCGATGTCTACCACAAGCTGGAGCGCAAGAAGCTCAAGGGCCTGATCTTCCCGGCCATGGGCGGCATCGTCACGACCAAGCCGCTGGGCGACCTGGCCAGGCAGATCAACCCGCAGGATCTGGCGGTGTACGACTGCCGTTTCGTGCTCGACTACTACCGCCTGACCGCCGACGGCCGCCTGCTGTTCGGCGGTGGTGCCAACTATTCCGGGCGTGACTCGCGGGATATCGCCGGCGAGCTGCGTCCCTGCATCGAACGCACCTTCCCGGCGCTCAAGGGCGTGGATATCGAGTTCCAGTGGAGCTGCGCCATGGGCATCGTGATGAACCGCATCCCGCAGCTGGGCAAGCTCTCGGACAACGTCTGGTACTGCCAGGGCTACTCCGGCCACGGCGTGGCCACCACCCACATCATGGGCGAGATCATGGCCAATGCCATGACCGGCACCCTGGAGAAGTTCGACACCTTCGCCTCGTGCAAGCACATCAAGGTGCCGATGGGCGACATCTTCGGCAATCCGATGCTGGCGGCCGGCATGTGGTACTACCAGATGATGGAAAAACTGCGCTGATCACGGCAGGGTGGCTGCCTGAGTAGCCACCGAGCATGAGTGACGCAAAACCGATGTCAGTGTCTGGCATCGGTTTTTTTATGCCTGGCGGGTGCGGCCGAACGCAACGCTGATCGGCGTGCGCTTGTCCTGCATCAACCCCTCACACTGCTCTGGCGCTATGCTCTGACAATGCCTGAAAACGGGGAGGGTGATGCAATGGGCAATGCTGCGATCAAGCTGCGCGGGGTCAATCTGGGCAGCTGGCTGGTACTGGAGAAGTGGATGGTGCCCAGCCTGT
>CALMID010000481.1 GCA_937863915.1 uncultured Pseudomonas sp. | reverse complement strand
CGAATCATCCGGCGCTCGACCATGCCATCGAAATCACCCAGCCAGGGCTTCTGCACCTCGGCCGGGTCGATGGTAAGCAAGCCTGACTCGCCGGGCTCGGTAGCCGGCTCAGCTGCAGAAGGTGATTCAAGCGTCTGCTGCATGACCTGGGTCGCTCCCCAGGCCAGCGCGGCGATCAACAGCACCAGTAAAAAGCTGCGGGATTTGACGAGATTCACCATCGACTCCAGAGGCATCGGCCAGCGAGAAACACACACATCGAGGCCGGGATATTAACTCAGCCATCCGCTTCTTTATTGATCTGCGACCATGCCAGGCTGACACGCGCTCAGGGTGATACGCGGGCAGTAACCGGCCGCTCTCTGGCGGCCAGCCTCACTCCGCCGGCAGATTGAGCTGTCCCAGGCTTTTCAGCACGGCGGCGCCGGCGAACTGCAGCATGATCTGCTCCTCGGCCAGCAGCCTGATCGCTTCGCGCCGCTCGGGCTGGCCGAGGTAGTCGAGCGATTGCTGGAACAGGGTCTGACTCACCAGCTGCGTGACCTGCCGTACTTCATGTTCGGCCAGGATGCTCGGCAGCAGCTTGAAGTCCTGAATGTCCTCGACCATGTCCTGGGCAAACTCGGCCATCACCGCCGCCAGCGCCTCGCGCATCACAGGCGACGCCCCGTGCAACTCGCGCACCCCGATCAGAAACGCCGCCGGATGCTGATCGACGAAGTCGAAGAACAGCTGCACCGTCTCGTGGGTCACCCGCCGGCCACGGCCCAGGTCGATGCCGAACAGTTTCGGCAGGCGCAGTTTCTGCCGCTGATCGGCACGCGCCGCGGCCTCCCGGCGCAGGTCCCGCAGGGGCTCGCGCAGCTGGGTAGAAATGTCACGAATCACCGCCAGGCCCAGGTCATCGACGTCACGAAAGTGCCGGTAGAAGGTATTGGGATTGAGCCCCGCCTCCCGCGCCAGCTCGCGCAGACCCAGGCTGCTGAGGCTGCGACTGGTGGAGGTCAGGCGCAGTGCCGCCTCCATCAGCAAGCGCTTGCCGGGCGCCTCGCTGGTTTTTTCCACAGCCAGTGGCTGTGCCGTGACCTCTACATCCATATCCCTACCTTAGGTTGGCTTGTGGCACTGGGGCTTGCTGGCAAGTATACACACGTCTACCGTGTAGACACTTGTATACACCAGCCATAACGATAACAGGAGACTGGTTATGAACGCGCCCGCTTCACCTCAGCTTGCTGCCCGCCATTGTAAGATCGCCATCCTCGGCAGTGGCTTTTCCGGACTCGGCATGGCCATCCGCCTGAAACAGAAAGGCGAGCAGGACTTCCTGATCTTTGAAAAGGAAGCCGGCGTTGGCGGCACCTGGCGCGTCAACCATTACCCGGGCTGCGCCTGCGACGTGCAATCGCACCTGTACTCCTTCTCCTTCGCGCCCAACCCGAACTGGACGCGCATGTTCGCCCCGCAGCCGGAGATCAAGCGCTACCTGGAAGGCTGCTGGGAAAACTTCCGCCTGCAGGACAAGACCCTGCTCAACACCACCGTCACCCAGCTGCAATGGGATGAACGCGCCGAGCTGTGGCGCATCCAGGACGCAGCCGGCAATCACTACAGCGCGCAGTTCGTCGTCTCCGGCATGGGCGCCCTGTCCATTCCCTCGATTCCCAAGCTCAAGGGCCTGGAGAAATTCAAGGGCAAGGTCTTCCACTCCCAGCAGTGGGACCATGACTACGACCTCAAGGGCAAGCGCGTGGCGGTGATCGGCACCGGCGCCTCGGCCATCCAGTTCGTCCCCGAGCTGCAGAAGGAAGTCGCCCGCCTCGACCTTTACCAGCGCACGGCGCCCTGGATCATGCCCAAGCCGGACCGCCTGATCAAAGAGTCCGAGCGCGAGCGTTTCAAGCGCTTCCCGCTGCTGCAAAAACTCTGGCGCGGCGGCATCTACACCGTGCTGGAAAGCCGCGTGCTGGGCTTTGCCTGGGCACCCAAGGTGATGAAGCTGGCCTCGCTGGTGGCCAAGTGGCATATCGGCCGTTCGATCAAGGACCCGGTCCTGCGCGCCAAGGTCACCCCGGACTACATCATGGGCTGCAAGCGCGTGCTGATCTCCAACAACTACTACCCGGCACTGGCCCAGGCCAACGTCGACGTGATCACCGACGGTATCAGCGAAATCCGCGCCGGCAGCATCCTGGCCAGCGACGGCAGCGAGCGTGAAGTCGACGCCATCATCTTCGGCACCGGCTTCACCCCGACCGATCCTATCCCGCGCGGGGCCATCCACGGCCGCAACGGAATCGACCTGGTCGACAGCTGGCCGCACGGCCCGGAAGCCTACAAAGGCACCATGACCGCCGGCTTCCCCAACCTGTTCTTCCTGATGGGCCCGAACACCGGCCTGGGCCACAACTCGATGGTGTACATGATCGAATCGCAGATCCAGTACATCCTCGGCGCCCTCGACCTGCTCAATGAGCGCAACCTCGACTCCCTGGAGCCCAAGCGCGAAGCCCAGGACGCCTTCAACGGCAAGCTGCACAGCAGCCTGGGCCACAGCGTGTGGAATGCCGGCGGCTGCAACAGCTGGTACCTGCACCCGGTCAGCGGGCGCAACACCAGCCTGTGGCCGAGTTTCACCTGGCGTTTCCGCATGCTGACCAAGCATTTCGATCCGGCTGCCTATCACTTCAACCGCGTAGGCAACCCCTTGCTGGCCGAAGCGCCGGCCGCGAAAAGCAAACCAGTCGAAAAGGCCGAGGAGGCTCTGGCATGAATTCCTTTATCAACAAAGTGGCGGCCATCACCGGCGCCGCCTCCGGCATCGGCCGCGCCCTGGCGCTGAACCTGGCCGGCCAGGGCTGCAACCTGGCCATCGCCGACGTCAACGCCGCCGGCCTCAAGGAAACCGCCGCGGCCGCGCGCCAGCACGGTGTGAAGGTGCTGGAAACCGTGGTCAATGTCGCCGACCGTGCTGCTGTGCATTCCTGGGCCGATGAGGTGGTACGCGAGTTCGGCAAGGTCAACCTGATCTTCAACAACGCCGGCGTCGCTCACGCCGGCACCGTCGAAGGCAGCGACTACGCCGAGTACGAGTGGATCATGAACATCAACTTCTGGGGCGTGATGCACGGCACCAAAGCCTTTCTGCCGTACCTGAAAGCCACCGGCGACGGCCACATCATCAATATCTCCAGCATCTTCGGCCTGTTCGCCCAACCGGGCATGAGCGCCTACAACGCCACCAAGTTCGCCGTGCGCGGCTTCACCGAAGCCCTGCGCCAGGAACTGGACATGGACGCCTGTGGCGTCTCGGCCAGCTGCGTGCACCCGGGCGGGATCAAGACCAACATCGCCAAGACCGCGCGAATGAACGACAGCCTGAGCAAGGTCACCGGCCAGGACGCCGACACCGCCCGCAGCCAGTTCCACGACCAGTTGCTGCGCACCACCCCGGAGAAGGCCGCCGAGGTCATCCTCAATGGCGTGCGGCGCAACCAGCGGCGCATCCTGATCGGCGGCGACGCCGTGGCCACCGACCTGATGCAGCGCTCGCTGCCGGCGCTGTACCAGCGTCTGGTAGTAACCACCATGCGCCTGGCCGCACGCTTCGCGCCCAAGCCCAAGGCGCGGGTGGAGCAGGCGGCCGAGTAAGGCTGCCACGCATAAAAAAGCCCCGCACTGCGCGGCTTATTTATGTAGCTAATCAAACAGGCAGCTCCAGATCATT
>CALMID010000480.1 GCA_937863915.1 uncultured Pseudomonas sp. | reverse complement strand
ACGCCGCGATGCAGCTCGTGCGTGCGCCCAAGCAGTTCGACGTGATGGTCACCGACAACATGTTCGGCGACATCCTCTCGGACGAGGCCTCCATGCTCACCGGCTCCATCGGCATGCTGCCGTCGGCATCCCTGGATGCCAACAACAAGGGCATGTACGAGCCGTGCCACGGCTCCGCGCCGGACATCGCCGGCAAAGGCATCGCCAACCCGTTGGCGACCATTCTTTCGGTGTCGATGATGCTGCGTTACAGCTTCAACCAGTCCGCTGCTGCGGATGCCATCGAGCTGGCGGTGAGCAAGGTGCTGGATCAGGGCCTTCGCACCGGCGACATCTGGTCGGAAGGCAAGACCAAGGTTGGCACCGCCGGCATGGGCGATGCGGTAGTCGAAGCGCTGCGTAGTCTGTAATCTCTCCAGCCCCGTCGTGACTGTAGCGGCGGGCTGTTAACAAGGGTGTAGTCGTTATGAAACGTGTAGGTCTGATCGGTTGGCGCGGTATGGTCGGTTCCGTGCTCATGCAGCGCATGCTGGAAGAGCGTGACTTTGACCTGATCGAGCCGGTGTTCTTCACCACCTCCAATGTCGGCGGCCAAGGGCCGGCCGTGGGCAAGGACATTGCCCCGCTGAAGGATGCCTACAGCATCGACGAGCTGAAAAGCCTGGACGTGATCCTGACCTGTCAGGGTGGCGACTACACCAGCGAAGTCTTCCCCAAGCTGCGCGAAGCCGGCTGGAATGGCTACTGGATCGATGCGGCTTCCAGCCTGCGCATGGCCGATGACGCCGTGATCGTGCTGGACCCGGTGAACCGCAAGGTCATCGACCAGCAACTGGACGCCGGCACCAAGAACTATATCGGTGGCAACTGCACTGTCAGCCTGATGCTGATGGCGCTGGGCGGCCTGTACGAAGCCGGTCTGGTCGAGTGGATGAGCGCCATGACCTATCAGGCGGCTTCCGGTGCGGGCGCGCAGAACATGCGTGAGCTGATCAAGCAGATGGGTGCCATTCATGGTGCCGTGGCTGACGATCTGGCCAACCCGGCCAGCGCCATCCTCGACATTGACCGCAAGGTGGCCGAGGCCATGCGCGGCGAAGCCTTCCCTGTGGACAACTTCGGCGTGCCGCTGGCCGGCAGCCTGATCCCCTACATCGACAAGGAACTGCCTAACGGGCAGAGCCGTGAAGAGTGGAAGGGCCAGGCCGAGACCAACAAGATCCTCGGTCGCAACAAGAGCCCGATCCCGGTCGATGGCCTGTGTGTGCGCATCGGCGCCATGCGTTGCCACAGCCAGGCGCTGACCATCAAGCTGAACAAGGATGTGCCGATGGCTGACATCGAACAGCTGATCAGCCAGCACAATCCGTGGGTCAAGCTGGTACCGAACCAGCGCGAAGCCAGCATCCGCGAGCTGGGTCCGACTGCCGTGACCGGTACGCTCAGTGTGCCGGTGGGCCGTCTGCGCAAACTCAACATGGGTTCGCAGTACCTTGGCGCCTTCACGGTGGGTGACCAGCTGCTGTGGGGCGCGGCCGAGCCGCTGCGCCGCATGCTGCGCATCCTCCTGGAGCGTTGATCGGCCAGCGCTGATCGTTGAATAAAAGGGCCGGCTTGTTCCGGCCCTTTTGTTTTTCTGCAGGGTATCGCTAGAGTGCCGCCCAATCTTTTTCTGTTCGGGGTCTGTTTATGTCTAAATCCTTTGCCATTGCCCTGATCGGTGCGACCGGTCTGGTCGGTGAAACCCTTATCGAACTGCTGGAAGAGCGCGAGTTTCCGGTGAGTACCCTGCATCTGCTGGCCAGTGCCGAGTCGGCCGGGCAGAGCTTTGCCTTTCGGGGCAAGAACCTGCGGGTACGCGATGTTGCCGAGTTTGATTTCGGCCAGGTGCAGATCGCTTTTTTTGCCGCCGGTGAGGCAGTGACCCGCAGTTTTGCACCGCGAGCCAAGGCCGCGGGGTGTGCGATCATCGATCTGTCAGGCGCACTGTTGCTCGATGAGGCGCCGCGCATCGTGCCAGAAGTCAATGCTGCGGTGGTCGCCGGACTCAAGCCACCCTATGTGCTGGCCAGTCCGCTCAGCCCAGTGGTGATGCTGGCCTGCGTGCTGGCGCCGCTGGCTCGTGAGCATACCCTGCAGCGGTTGACGGTGATGGCGGCGCTGGCGATTTCCCAGCGTGGGCGCGAAGGCGTGACTGAGCTGGCCCGGCAGACCGCCGAGTTGCTCAATGCCCGGCCGCTGGAGCCGCGTCTGTTTGACCGGCAGGTGGCGTTCAACCTGCTTGCCCAGGTTGGCCAGGTCGATGGCGAAGGTCAGGCACTGCTGGAACGACGCTTGGTGGCCGAACTGCAGCAGGTGCTGGCGCTGCCTGAGCTCAAGGTCAGTGCAACCTGCGTACAGGCTCCGGTGTTCTTCGGTGACAGCCTGAGTGTCAGCCTGCTGGCGGGTGAACCGCTGCCGATGGCGCAGGTGCAGGCCGCACTGGCCAGCGAAAGCGCGCTGGAACTGGTCGAGGAGGGTGACTATCCGACAGCCGTGGGAGATGCCGTAGGACAGGATGCGATCTATGTCGGTCGAGTGCGTCAAGGTCTGGATGACGCAACCGAACTTAATTTGTGGATTACTTCCGATAACGTGCGCAAAGGCGCGGCGCTAAACGCTGTGCAAATAGCCGAGTTGTTGATAAAACACTATCTGTAAAAGATACTTACCGGAAAATTTGAAGAATTTTTCTAGCTTGACAATACTGGCTTGACTGAACGCTGGCGGGGTTCTGTGCAAACGGAAGCGGGTAGCGTTCAATCTGACCCCTCTCGCGCGTCGAGAAAAAAAGATAAAACAAGGGAAAACGCTATGGTTCGGGTTCGCAAACTGGTGCTGGCAATCGCGGCAGCGTCTTCGCTGTCAACCGGAATGGCACATGCGCTAGGACTGGGGGAAATCAACCTCAAGTCGGCACTGAACCAGCCGCTGAGCGCAGAAATCGCCCTCATGGAAGTGCGCGATCTGGCTTCCGGCGAGGTGGTTTCCACCCTGGCCTCGCCTGAGGAGTTCAGCAAGGCCGGCGTTGATCGCCAGTATTTCCTCACCGACCTCAAGTTTACTCCGGTAATCAAGCCCAACGGTCAGAGCGTGATTCGCGTGACCTCAAGCAAGCCGGTGCGCGAGCCCTACCTGAACTTCCTGGTCGAGGTGGCGTGGCCGACCGGCCGTACGCTGCGTGAATACACCATTTTGCTGGATCCTCCGCTGTATTCGCCGCAGGCCGCCGCCGCGCCGCAAATGCCGGTTGCCGCACCGGTGACGCGCCCGCAGGTTCCGGTGGCTGCCGCGCCTGCCAGTAAGCCCACCTACAGCGCGCCGGCACCGCGTCCGGCTGCCGCTCCGGTGGCTACGTCGCGCATCGAAGGCAATCAGTACAAGACCACTGGCAACGACACACTGTGGGAAATTGCTGCACGCGTGCGTCCCAACAGCAGTGTCTCGGTACACCAGACCATGCTGGCCATCCAGGACCTCAATCCGGATGCCTTCCTGGCTGGCAATATCAATCGTCTGAAGAACAACCAGGTTCTGCGCTTGCCCGATGAGCAGCAGATCAAGGCTCGCAGCCAGTCAGAGGCCATTGCCCAGGTTGCCGAGCAGAACACGGCCTGGCGTGAAGGTCGTGCCGTAGCGGCTGCGCCGGCCGGTACGCGTCAGCTGGATGCCACCAAGCGCGCCAGTGCTGGTGCGGCTCCGGCCAAGGTCGAGCGTCAGGACAGCCTGAAACTGGTGGCTGCCGACAGCGGTAAGGCTGCCGGTGGTAGCGAGAAGGGCGCGGCTGAAGCCAAGGCGCTCAACGACAAGCTGGCCGTGACCAAGGAAAGCCTGGACTCGACTCGCAGCGAAAATGCCGAGCTGAAAGATCGCATGGGCGATCTGCAGAGCCAGCTGGACAAGTTGCAGAAGCTGGTGGCGCTGAAAGATGCGCAGCTTGCCAAGCTGCAGGCTGATCTGGCGGCCAAGGACAAAGTTGCTGCGGCGCCAGCGGCCCCTGTAAAACCAGCCGCTCCTGCCGTATCCGAGCCGGCCAAGACTGAGGCGAGCAAACCAGTGCCTGCTGCTCCGGCAGCCAGCAAGCCTGCAGAAACCAAACCTGCAGAAAGCAAGCCGGTGGAAGCTAAGCCAGTAGAAGCCGCGCCTGCCGCCAAACCAGCCCAGGCCGACTTCAACTATGCCGAGGAGCCTGCCAAGCCTGCCGCTCCTGTTGCCAAACCGGCTGAAGTGCCTGCCGCCAAACCTGCCGAAGCGGCTAAACCGGTAGCGCCGGTCAAACCGGCCGTGCAGCCTGCCAAACCGGTTGCGGCGCCTGCCCCGGCCGAGCCGGCCAGCTTCATCGATGAGCTGATGGCCAATCCGCTACTGCTCGGCGCCGCAGGTGGTGGTGCGCTGCTGCTGTTGCTGGTCGGTCTGATGGTGCTGTCCCGTCGCAATGCGATGAAGGAAACCGAGCTGCAGAACACGCTGGCCAGCCGGTCTGAGGAAAGCCTGGAAGCCGATCTGGATATGCCGGAAAGCAGCTTCGAGGGCCTGTCCGATGAGCCAGAAAGCGCTCTGGCCGACGACGAAGAGGAGCGTGTGACTCCGCAGACCGGTGATCCGCTGGCCGAGGCCGATATCTATATTGCCTATGGCAAGTTCAGTCAGGCTGCCGATCTTCTGCACAATGCGATCAATCAGGAACCGCAGCGCAGCGATCTGCGTCTGAAGCTGATGGAAGTGCTGGCCGAGATGGGTGATCGCGAAGGCTATCAGCGTCAGGCGGGTGAGCTGGCTGAAATGGGCGGCGCGCAATCTCAGGTCGAGCAACTCAATGCCAAGTACCCGGCGATGGTGGCGGCTGCCGCTGTAGCTGCTGCCTCAGCCAGCGCGCTGGATGATCTGGGCGATTTCAACCTGGATGACCTGACGCTGGATGATCCGATCAGTGAGCCGGCCAAGGCGTCGGCGAGCGATCTTGATGATGCCTTCGATCTGAGCCTGGATGATCTCGAGGCCGATCTGGCGGCTGACCTGCCAAACACCTCCGATGCTGGCAGTGTGCCTGAACTGTCGCTGGATGATGATTTCAGTTTTGATCTGCCTGCAGAACCGGCGTCCGCTCCTGGTTCGTTGGCCGAGGATGACCTGGGCTTTGATCTTGAGCTGTCTGACGAGCCCTTGCTGAGCACAACCTCCAGCGAACAGTCGGATGACCTGGCTGACTTCAGTCTGGAGCTTGAAGCTGACTTGCCGGCGGCTACCGCAGAAGAAGAGTTCACCCTGAGTCTGGAAGAGGATGCACCGGCGGCGCTGTCTGATGATCTGGCCGATTTCAGTCTGGACGAGCCGCTGGCTTCGCCTGCAGCAGTAGCCAGCGAGGAGCTGGATCTGCCGATGGACTTTGATCTGTCGCTGGCTGAAGAGCCTCTGGCCGCTCCGGCTGCTGAGGCTGATGACTTTGCTGCTCAGCTGGAGCAGGTCAGTGCCGAGCTGGATCAGATGGCGGAGACCCTCAGCGAGCCTGCTCCGCTGGAGCCGGCTGCTGCGCCTGTAGTCGCTCCGCTGGCTGACGCTCTGGAAGGCGAAGAAGACTTCGACTTCCTTTCGGGTACTGATGAAACCGCGACCAAGCTTGATCTGGCTCGTGCTTACATCGATATGGGCGATAGCGAGGGTGCACGTGACATCCTTGATGAAGTCCTGGCTGAAGGTAACGATGCTCAACAGGGCGAGGCCCGTGAGTTGATCGCAAAACTGGTTTGATAAATGGTTGATGTACTACCCACAGCGGCGGCCGATACGGCCGCCGCTGGCGTTTTCAGGATTGCCCTGGGCGTTGAATACCGGGGTTCGCGTTATCGTGGCTTCCAGCGCCAGCGCGCCGGAGTGCCGTCCATTCAGGAAACTCTGGAAAAGGCCCTGTCCAAGGTCGCGGGTGGCGCGCCGGTCACTCTGAGCTGCGCCGGGCGTACCGATGCGCTGGTGCATGCCTGTGGCCAGGTGGTGCACTTCGATACCACGGTCGAGCGCACCATGCACTCCTGGATGATGGGCGCCAACCTCAACCTGCCGTCGGATATCAGCGTCACCTGGGCCAAGGCGATGCCGCGTGAATTCGATGCGCGTTTCAGTGCCATGGCCCGCCGCTATCGTTACGTGATCTACAACGATCAAATTCGCCCGGCGCATATGGCCGAGGAAGTCACCTGGAATCACCGTCCGCTGGATGCGTCGCGTATGCGTGAGGCGGCGCGCCATCTGGTTGGCACCCATGACTTCACTTCATTTCGTGCGGTCCAGTGCCAGGCCAAGTCGCCGGTGAAGACGCTGCATCACCTTGAGGTGATCGAGCATGGTCGTCTCATCGTGCTGGATGTACGCGCCAATGCCTTCCTCCACCACATGGTGCGCAACTTTGCCGGGGTGTTGATGACCATTGGTGCCGGCGAGCGTCCGGTTGAATGGGCGGCCGAGGTGCTGGCGGCGCGTGATCGGCGTGCTGGTGGGATCACGGCGCATCCTTATGGGCTGTATCTGGTCCAGGTGGAGTATCCCGAGCAGTTCGACTTGCCCAAGCGTTACATCGGGCCACATTTTCTCAGTTCTTTGCCGGATGTGATGAGCTGACGGTGCTTCGCACCTTTTGCTAACATCCCGGCACATTCCTTTTAGGTGTCTGCACAGTGTCCGCCGTTCGCAGCAAGATTTGTGGCATTACCCGTATTGAGGACGCCCTGACCGCGGTAGCTGCCGGGGCGGATGCCATTGGTCTGGTGTTCTACGCCAAGAGTCCGCGTGCGGTTTCGGTGAGTCAGGCGCAAGCAATTGTGCGGGCTTTGCCGCCTTTCGTGACCACGGTTGGCCTTTTCGTCAATGCCAGTCGTTGTGAAATCGGCGAAACCCTGGACGCCGTACCGCTGGATCTTTTGCAGTTTCATGGCGATGAAGACTGTGCTGCCTGCGAGGGCCATGGGCGTCCTTACATGAAGGCGCTGCGGGTCAAGGCGGGAGATGATGTGACTGCCCAGGTGCGAGCCTTCCCGACGGCGCAGGCCGTTTTGCTGGATGCCTATGTGCCAGGCATTCCCGGTGGGACAGGCGAGGCTTTCGACTGGGATCTGGTCCCGCAGAATCTGCCCAAGCCGGTCGTTCTGGCAGGCGGGCTGACGCCGCAAAACGTCGCTGCCGCCATTGCTCACGTGCGCCCCTATGCCGTGGACGTCAGTGGCGGGGTGGAGTTGGCCAAGGGCATCAAGGATGCCGCCAAGGTTCAGGCGTTTATTCAGGCGGTGCGCCATGCGTGACGGGTTGCTGTGGGCATGTGACGTCACCGGTCTGGATGCCGTCCACAGGCCAGTCATGATTGATCGTCATGCTCTGCGCCAGGGTGGGTTCACCAATGGCCAGTAAGCAACCGAATACGCTGGAGCCGCCGCGCGATCAGAGTGCTGGCGGCTCTGCAGAAGGACTGGAGAACACGCGCATGAGCAACTGGTTGAGAGACAAGCTGATCCCTTCGATCATGCGGTCGGAGGCAAAGAAGAGTTCGGTGCCCGAAGGGCTGTGGCACAAATGCCCATCCTGTGATGCCGTGCTGTATCGCCCCGAACTGGAAAAGACCCTGGATGTCTGTCCCAAGTGCCATCACCACATGCGCATCGGCGCACGCCAGCGCTTGGATATCTTCCTTGATACCGATGGTCGTGAGGAGCTGGGCGCCGATCTGGAGCCGGTCGATCGCCTCAAGTTCCGTGACTCGAAGAAGTACAAGGATCGCCTGCTGGCGGCACAGAAGCAGACCGGCGAGAACGATGCGCTGATCGCCCTGCGTGGCAAGCTGGTGGGCATGCCGGTAGTGGCCTGTGCCTTCGAGTTCGATTTCATGGGTGGTTCCATGGGTGCCATCGTGGGTGAGCGCTTCGTGCGTGCGGTGAATGCAGCACTGGAGCAGCGTTGCCCGATGCTGTGCTTTGCCGCCTCCGGTGGTGCGCGCATGCAGGAAGCGCTGATCTCGCTGATGCAGATGGCCAAGACCAGTGCGGCTTTGGCTCGCCTGCGCGAAGAGGGGATACCGTTTATCTCCGTGCTGACAGATCCCGTATACGGCGGGGTGTCGGCCAGCTTGGCCATGCTGGGTGACGTGATCGTTGCCGAGCCTCGTGCGCTGATCGGTTTTGCCGGTCCGCGGGTGATCGAGCAGACCGTGCGCGAGAAACTGCCGGAAGGCTTCCAGCGCAGCGAATTCCTGCTGGAGCACGGCGCTATCGATATGATCATCCCACGCAGTGAGCTGCGTCCGCGTCTGGCCCGCCTGCTGGCGCAGATGCAGCACAAGCCTTCTCCCGTACTGGAAAGCGCATGAGTCAACGCGACCTCGCCGGCTGGCTGAGTTATCTCGAACAGCTGCACCCTACGGCCATCGATATGGGCCTGGAGCGCAGCCGGCAGGTCGCCCATCAACTCGGACTTGGTCGCCCCGCGCCGCTGGTCATCACCGTTACCGGCACCAACGGCAAGGGCTCGACCTGTGCCTTTCTGGCCAACCTGTTGAGCGCCTGTGGCCTGAAAGTCGGCGTGTATAGCTCGCCGCACCTGCTGCGATATAACGAACGGGTACAGATTCAGGGCGTCGAGGCCAGCGATGCTGATCTCTGCGATGCCTTTGCCGCCGTCGAGGCGGCACGTGCCGACGTCAGCCTGACCTACTTCGAGATGGGCACGCTGGCGGCCTTCTGGCTATTTGAACAGGCAGCGCTGGACGCGGTCGTGCTGGAAGTCGGTCTCGGCGGTCGTCTGGATACAGTCAATCTGGTCGATGCCGATCTGGCATTGATTACCAGCATTGGCTTGGATCATGCCGATTGGCTGGGCGATACCCGTGAATCAGTGGCTTTCGAGAAGGCCGGTATCTGTCGCGCTGGAAAGCCCGTCCTGTGTGGTGATCTCGATCCCCCCTTACCCCTGCTGGAGCAGGTGGCGCTGCTCGACTGCCCTTTCCTCCTGCGTGGGCGCGACTATGACCTACATGTCGATGCCGCTGGTTGGCAGTGGCGAGGCCTGACCGCCGAGGGCTTGCCGTTGCAACTGGACGATCTGCCGTTGCTCGACCTGCCCATGGAAAACGCGGCGCTTGCCATCCAGGCCTTCGCACTTCTGGATTTGCCCTGGGATGCGGGATTGATTGCCACGGCGCTGCGCGCCACTCGTGTCACTGGGCGCCTGGATCCTCGTGAGATCACCTGGCGCGGCAAGCGCCTGCAGCTCATGCTGGATGTTGGGCATAACCCGCATGCCGCCAGTTATCTGGCCGAGCGCCTGGGGCAGGGCGAGCAGCCTGTCGAACGACTGGCGGTGTTTGGTTTACTCGCCGACAAGGATTTGCCGGGTGTTTTGGCTCCTCTACAGTCACAGGTCAGTCACTGGTATGTGGCTACCCTGGATTCGCCGCGCGCACGTCCTGCTGAAGAGCTGGAAAGTGCCTTGCTTGCAGGTGGTGCCAGCGTGGAGAATGCCGGCACGGTGGCGGCCGCACTCACTCAGGCTGCCGACAAAGCAGTCGATGGTGCGCAGATTCTCCTGTTTGGATCGTTCTTCTGCGTGGCCGAGGCACTGCAATGGCTGCATCAGCACAATGGGCATGGGGTCGAGTAGATGGCGGAGCTGGACAAGGGCTTGAAGCAGCGCATGGTCGGTGCGCTGGTATTGGTCGCGCTGGCGGTGATCTTCCTGCCCATGCTGTTCTCTCGTCCGGACGAGCAGCGGCAGGTCGTGGTCGATGCCCCGGTCATGCCATCGATGCCGGCGATGCCCGAGCAGTCCGTGGTGCCGGTGGAAGTGCCAGAGCCCGAACCGATTCCGGAGCCACCGCAATCACCTCAGGCGGAAGCTGAGCTTGCAGCGGTGCCAGCAGAGCCGGTGGTGACTGCACCGCCTCAGGCGGAGCCTGCCAAGCCGGTCAGTCATCTGGATGCCAACAGCCTGCCGGTCAGCTGGTCGGTGCAGCTGGCGAGCCTGTCCAGTCGCGAGCGTGCGATCGAACTGCAGCAGCGACTGCGCGCGCAGGGTTACAACGCCTACGTGCGCAGTGTCGACGGCATGAATCGGGTCTTTGTCGGGCCGGTGATCGAGCGTGCCGAGGCCAATCGCCTGCGTGATCAGCTCAATCGTCAGCAGAAACTCAACGGCTTTATCGTGCGTTTCCAACCCGAGCAAGGCTGAGGTCAAGACTTACCGGCAAAACGGGGCTCTGCTAGAATGCAGGGCCTTTTTCGTTTGTGGGATGCAACGTGGCTTTCACCTGGGTTGATTGGGCCATTGTCGCCATCATCGGTGTTTCTGCCTTGATCAGTATCAAGCGTGGCTTCGTCAAGGAGGCGTTGTCACTGGTGGTCTGGATCGTTGCAGGCGTTGTCGCCTGGCTGTTCGGCGGGGCCGTGGCGCAGCATCTCACCAACTTCATCGACATTCCCTCGGCGCGCGTGATCGCGGCCTGTGCCTTGCTCTTCGTGGCTACCCTGCTGGTCGGCGGCCTGATCAGTTTTCTGATCGGTGAGCTGATCCGGGTGACTGGCCTGAGCGGTACCGATCGTTTTCTCGGCATGTTTTTCGGTGCGGCGCGTGGCGCCCTGCTGGTGGTGGTACTGGTCGGCCTGCTTAGCCTGGCTCCGGTGCAACAGGATATCTGGTGGCAGCAGTCGACCTTGCTGCCGCATTTTCTGATGGTGGCCGATTGGTCCAAGAGCCTGATTCTGGGCTTGGCCGGTCAATGGCTAGCTGGTGGTTTGCCCGCACAGGGCCTGCCTTCTCTGTAATGCGTTTAGCCTGAATCAATAGGGGTTTCGTCACATGTGTGGCATCGTCGGTATCGTGGGCAAATCCAACGTCAATCAGGCGCTGTATGACGCCCTTACTGTGCTCCAGCACCGCGGCCAGGACGCTGCCGGCATCGTGACCAGCCATGACGGCCGGTTGTTTCTGCGCAAGGACAATGGTCTGGTGCGCGATGTGTTCCAGCAGCGCCACATGCAGCGCCTGGTCGGGCATGCCGGTATCGGTCATGTGCGTTACCCGACGGCTGGCAGTTCGAGCTCGGCCGAGGCCCAGCCGTTCTACGTCAACTCGCCGTACGGCATCACCCTGGCGCACAACGGTAACCTGACCAACGTCGAGCAGCTGTCGCGCGAGATCTACGAATCCGACCTGCGCCACGTCAACACCAACTCCGACTCGGAAGTGCTGCTCAACGTGTTCGCCCACGAGTTGGCGGTGCGCAACAAGCTGCAGCCGACGCCGGACGACGTATTCGCTGCCGTCAGTGGTGTGCACAAGCGCTGCCTGGGCGGCTATGCCGTCGTCGCGATGATCACTGGCTACGGCGTGGTTGGTTTCCGCGACCCCTTCGGTATTCGTCCGATCGTTTTCGGTCAGCGTCACACCGATGAAGGCGTGGAGTACATGATCGCTTCGGAAAGCGTGGCACTGGATGTGCTCGGCTTTACCGTGATCCGCGACCTGGCCCCGGGTGAAGCGGTGTACATCACCGAGGATGGCAA
>CALMID010000479.1 GCA_937863915.1 uncultured Pseudomonas sp. | reverse complement strand
CATCCCCTTCGAGCGCGGTGACGAGAAGTACACCCTGATCGACACCGCCGGCGTTCGCCGTCGCGGCAAGATCTTCGAAGCGGTGGAAAAGTTCTCCGTGGTGAAAACCCTGCAGGCCATCCAGGACGCCAACGTGGTGATCTTCGTGATGGACGCCCGTGAAGGCGTGGTTGAGCACGACCTCAACCTGCTTGGCTTCGTCCTGGAAAGCGGCCGCGCGCTGGTCATCGCCCTGAACAAGTGGGATGGCATGGAGCAGGGCGAGAAGGACTACGTGAAGACCGAGCTGGAACGCCGGTTGATGTTCGTCGACTGGGCCGATATCCATTTCGTCTCGGCCAAGCACGGCACCGGCGTCGGCCACCTGTACAAGTCGGTACAGACCGCCTTCGCCTCGGCGGTTACGCGTTGGCCGACCAGCCGTCTGACCCAGATTCTCGAAGACGCGGTGCAGGAGCACCAGCCGCCTCTGGTCAACGGCCGTCGCATCAAGCTGCGCTACGCCCACCTGGGTGGTGCCAACCCGCCGCTGATCGTTATCCACGGCAACCAGGTGGAGTCCGTGCCGCGTTCCTATGTCCGCTATCTCGAGAACACCTATCGCCGGGTGCTCAAGCTGGTCGGCACGCCGCTGCGCATCGAGTTCAAGGGCGGGGAAAACCCGTTCGAGGGCAAGAAGAACGTCCTCACCGAACGTCAGGTGAACAAGAAGCGCCGTTTGATGAGCCACCACAAGAAGGCCGAGAAGAAGCGTCGCGACAAGAAACGCTGATTCCGACCGCTGTGAAGAGGGCGCCCAGTGCAGACTGCGCGCCCTTTTTCGTGGGCGGCGGATGGCCAGGGCGCGGGGCGCTCGGCTATCCTGCCGGTCGATTCCTTCGCCGTTCTCGTTTCAGGTAACGCCATGCTCGTCAGCAAGTTGCCCTCCGTCGGTACCACCATTTTCACCCGCATGTCGCAGCTGGCCGCCGAGGTCGGGGCGCTCAATCTGTCCCAGGGCTTCCCCGATTTCCCCAGCCCGCAGCCCTTGCTGGATGCCGCCGTGCGTCATCTGCAGGCCGGGCATAACCAGTACGCGCCGATGACCGGGTTGCCGCGCCTGCGCGAAGCGGTGGCGGCCAAGGTCGTAGCGCTCTATGGACGTGCGGTGTCGGCCGACACCGAGGTCACCATCGTGCCCGGGGCCACCGAGGCGATCTTCTGCGCGGTGCAGGCGCTGATCCGCGCAGGCGATGAGGCCATCGTTCTCGATCCCTGTTACGACAGCTATGAGCCGGCGGTGGAGCTGGCCGGTGGGCGCTGTGTGCATGTGCCGCTCAACTTGCCGGACTTTTCGGTCGACTGGCAGCGGCTGAGTGATGCCATCAACGAGCGTACCCGGCTGATCTTCATCAACTCGCCGCATAACCCCAGCGGCGCGCTACTGTCGCGGGCCGATCTCGACCAGTTGGCGGCGCTGATTCGTGACCGCGACATCTACCTGATCAGCGACGAGGTCTACGAGCATCTGGTGTTCGACGGCGCCAGTCACGCCAGTGTGCTGGCCCACGAGGAGCTTTATGCGCGGGCCTTCGTCGTCAGTTCGTTCGGCAAGACCTATCACGTCACCGGCTGGAAGACCGGCTATGTGGTGGCGCCACCTGCCCTCACGGCCGAGCTGCGCAAGGTGCACCAGTTCGTCACCTTCGTGGCCGTCACTCCGTTGCAGCATGCGCTGGCCGATTTCATGGTTGAGCATCCCGAGCACATAGCCGAGCTGCCGGCCTTTTATCAGGCCAAACGCGACCTGTTCTGTGACCAGCTGGCGGGTTCGCGGTTTGCCTTTACCCGCACGCCGGGCACCTATTTCCAGATCGTCGATTATTCGGCGATCCGCCCCGATCTGGATGATGTCGCCATGGCCGAATGGCTGACCCGCGATCAGGGCGTGGCGGCCATTCCGGTGTCGGTGTTCTATCAGCAGCCGCCAGCCGGCATGCGTCTGGTGCGGTTCTGCTTTGCCAAGCGCGAGGAAACCCTGCTGGCTGCCGGAGCGAAACTATGCGCGATCTGACGAGCGTGCCCGACCTGCAACTGGCGCTGATCCAGACCTCGCTGGTCTGGCAGGATGCCGCTGCCAACCGCGAGCATTTCGCCCGCCTGCTGGAGCAGGCCCGTGGTGCCGATCTGATCGTCCTGCCGGAGATGTTCAGCACCGGCTTTTCCATGGACTCGGCCGCACTGGCCGAGCCCGAGGACGGCCCGACCAGCCAGTGGCTGCGCCAGCAGGCTCAGGACCTGGGAGCGGTGGTCTGCGGCAGCCTGATTATCCAGGCCGCTGATGGCAGCTACCGCAACCGCCTGCTCTGGGCGCGCCCGGACGGTTCGCTGGCGCACTATGACAAGCGTCACCTGTTCCGCATGGCCGGTGAGCACAAGCACTACAGTGCCGGCGAGCAGCAGGTGGTGCTGGAAGTGAAGGGCTGGCGAGTGCGCCCGCTGATCTGCTACGACCTGCGCTTCCCGGTGTGGAGCCGCGATGCGGGCGGCACGGACCTGCTGCTGTATACCGCCAACTGGCCGGCCGAACGTCGCCACCACTGGAATCGCCTGCTACCGGCGCGGGCCATCGAAAACCTGTGTTATGTCGCGGCGGTCAACCGGGTGGGCGAGGATGGCAAAGGCCATGCCTACAGTGGCGACAGTCAGGTGCTGGACTTTCAGGGCGAATCCCTGCTGGCGGCGCAGGACGTTGATGGTGTGTTTCATGTCAGTCTCAGTGCGGCGGAGCTGGCGGCCTATCGCCAGCGTTTCCCGGCCCATCTGGATGCCGATAGTTTTTCTCTGAACCCTTGAACCACTGGAGCCATAACGCATGGAAGCACCTGCTAACAATCCCTTTCAAACCCCGGAAGCCGATCTGGTCAACACGCCGGACGCTACTCCGCCGCTGTACAGTCTGCCTGCTGTCGGGTTGGCCACTTTCTTCGGCACGCCACTGGCCGGCGCCTATGTCCTGGCGCACAACCTGCGCCAGTATGGTCTGCACAAGGAGCTGCGGCAGACCTGGTGGCTGGCGATCGGTATCTTCGTGGCGATCACCGCGTTGGGCTTTCTGTTGCCGGAAAACGTGCCCGGCATAGCCTTTACCGTGGTTCAGGTGATTGCCATGAATCAGTACGCCAAGAGCGTGCTGGGCTCGCGACTGCAGCAGCATGCGGCGGCGCAGGGGCCGCTCTACTCCAACTGGCGGGCGGTGGGGATCGGTCTGCTGTTCATCCTGGCCATTCTGGTCGTGGTTGTGCCGCTGGTCATGGTCTTCGATCTGGCCTGATGGATCGCCAATAACAAAAACGCCGGGCATTGCCCGGCGTTTTTGTTTCTACCGATCAGCCCAGTGCGGGGTAGTCGGTGTAACCCTCGGCGCCGCCGCCATACAGGGTGGCGGGGTTAAGCGGGTTCAGCTCGGCACCGGCCTGGAAGCGTGCTGCCAGGTCCGGGTTGGCGATGTACGGGCGGCCATAGGCCACCAGATCGGCCAGGCCTTCGGCGATGGCCTGCTCGCCGCTCTCGGCGGTTTGCCCGCCGGCGATGATCAGGGTGCCCTGATACAGCTGACGCAGTTTGCGCAGCAGTGCGTCATAGCCCTCGAAGGTGCCGCCCAGCCAGTCCGGGCGATTGACGTGCAGGTAGCCCAGCTGGCGGCTGTTGAGCTGCTCGACCAGGTAGCTGAAGGTTTCCAGCGGGTTGGCGTCGTGGACGTCGCCGAAGGTGCCCATGGGCGAAATGCGGATACCGACCTTGCGACTGTCGCCCACCGTGGCCACCACGGCATCGACGACCTGCAGTACCAGACGCGCGCGGTTCTCCACCGAACCGCCGTAGGCGTCGCTGCGCTGGTTGCTGTTGGAGCAGAGGAACTGGTCGAGCAGGTAGCCGTTGGCGGCATGCACTTCTACGCCATCGAAACCGGCCTGGATGGCATTGGCAGTGCCTTGAGCATAAGCGGCCACGATTCCCGGCGGTTCATGCAGTTCCAGGGCGCGTGGCTTGGCGGTGGCGGCCTTGTGGTGGCTGCCATCGGCCTCGACCACATAGCACTCGGCGTTGGCCTGAATGGCCGACGGGGCGACCGGGTCGGCGCCGCCCGGCTGCAGCAGCGGGTGGGAGATGCGCCCGACGTGCCAGAGCTGCAGGAAGATGCGCCCGCCGGCCTGATGCACGGCCTGGGTGACTTGCTGCCAGCCGGCGACCTGTTCGGCACTGTGGATGCCCGGTGTCCAGGCATAGCCCTGGCCTTGCGGGCAGACCTGGCTGGCTTCGCTGATGATCAGACCGGCATTGGCGCGCTGCGCGTAGTAGCGGGCGTTCAGCTCGCCCGGCACATTGCCCGGCAGGCTGCGCTGACGGGTCAGTGGGGCCATGACCAGGCGGTTGGGCAGGTTGAGGTTGCCGAGTTGTGTCGGGGAAAACAGGTGATCGAGACTCATGGAGTAGTCCTAGGTGGCTGACGTGTGCCGTCGATTATGGGGGTGGCAAACTTTTATACAAGTACGTACGATTTAGGCAGTCACTTACTAATTGGTAATTATCATGAGCGATCAACCGGCGCTGTCCCCCGAAAGCAAACGCCTGGTGCAGGGCGACAAGGTCTATAACACGCCGGTTGAAGTGACCCTGGAGGTGATCGGCGGCAAGTGGAAATCCCTGCTGGTCTATCACCTGCTGCAGGGGCCGCTGCGCTTTTCCGAACTCAAGCGCCTGGTGCCGGATATCACCGAGAAGATGCTGACCCAGCAGCTGCGCGAGCTTGAGCGCGATGGCGTGCTCAGCCGCACGGTGTTCGCCGAAGTACCGCCACGGGTCGAGTATCGCGTGACCGAGCATGGCGCCACGCTCAAGCCAGTGCTTGAAGCCATGTGCCAGTGGGGGCGCAGCCACTGGCAGCATCAGCCTACGGTTTGAGATAGCTGTCGTAGATCTGCTGGTAGCGGCCGCTCTGCTTGAGCTGCTGCAGGCCCGCATTGAAGTCGTCACGCACCTGGGTATCGCGGAACACCGGGCGGTAGTTTTGCGGGTCCTCCTCGGTAAAGCTGTGCATGTCGACCGCCTTGGCCTTGAACAGCGCGGTGCGTGACAGCAGCTGCTCGAAGTAGTGGTAGATGCTGCGGTCGCTCAGGACCACGTCGTAGCGCCCCTTGTTCAGGCCCAGCACCTGCAGTTCCTGATTGTTCTGCTCGAAATACAGGCCGGCGGCCTGGGTGGCGCCAAGCCATTCGGGGTAGCGCTTGGCCGCGCCTTGAAAGGCCACCACGCTGAGGCCCTTGAGGTCTTCCGGTTTTTCCAGTCTGAGTTGGCGGTTACGCAGGGTCACCAGCACGTTCTGGTAGATCACCGCCGGCTCGCCGTAGTGGCCGCCCTGGTCGGTCAGGTCCTGGCCCAGATCGGTCATTGCCGCATCCACCTCGCCATGGCGGAAGGCCAGAGGCACCCTGGCCAGCGGGTAATAGCGCGGCATCAGGCGATGGCCGCGCAACGCCAGGGCTTCGCCAATCACTTCGAGTTCGATGCCGCTGTCGCTTTCCGGAAAACAGTAGGGCGGGATTTTCTCGCCAAAGGCCATCAGCACGTCCGCGGCCCAGCTGGTGCTGCTGCAGCAGCACAGGACGACAAGCAGGTTGCGACAGAATGACTGGGCGGACATGGCGGTGACTCGTCGCGCGGTAATAGTTCGAGTCTAGAAGCTGCTGCACAGGCTGCCTGATCGGCGGGCAGAAAAAAGGGGAGCCGAGGCTCCCCAAGGGACTATCTGGTCGAAACTGATTGAGCCGAACCGTTCTCAGGCGGCCTGGGCCTCGGCCTGACGCAGCGCGCGGTTGATGGCGCTGAACAGGGCGCGGAAGCTGGCAGTGGTGAGGTTCTCGTCGATGCCGATGCCGTGCAGCGCACGACCGCCATTCAGGCGCAGTTCGATATAGGCCGCGGCCTTGGCGTTGGTGCCGGCGCCAATGGCGTGCTCGGCGTAGTTGACGATTTCCACGCCGACGGGCAGACCGGCCACCAGAGCTTCCAGCGGACCCTTGCCGATGCCGCGCCAGTGACGCAGCTCGCCGACTTCGTCGACGCTGACATCGACGGCGGTGGTGCCGTGTTCTTCCTGCAGGCGGTGGCTTTTCAGGGCGTAGGGCTCGTCAGCCTGCAGGTACTCGCTTTCCAGCAGGGCGTAGATCTGCGCCGCGCTCATCTCCAGGCCCAGGCGGTCGGTTTCCTTCTGCACCACCTGGCTGAACTCGATCTGCAGGCGACGCGGCAGGCTGATGCCATATTCCTGCTCCAGCAGGTAGGTGATGCCGCCCTTGCCGGACTGGCTGTTCACCCGGATCACCGCCTCGTAGCTGCGGCCAATGTCGGCCGGGTCGATCGGCAGGTAGGGCACTTCCCACACGCCGTTGGCATCCTGCTGGGCGAAGCCCTTGCGGATGGCATCCTGGTGCGAGCCGGAGAAGGCGGTGTGGACCAGATCGCCGACGTAGGGGTGGCGCGGGTGCACCGGCAGCTGGTTGCATTCCTCGACCACCTTGCGCACGGCATCGATGTCGGAGAAGTCCAGTTGCGGGTCAACGCCCTGGGTGTAGAGGTTGAGCGCCACGGTCACCAGGTCGACGTTGCCGGTGCGCTCGCCGTTGCCGAACAGGCAGCCTTCGACGCGGTCGGCGCCGGCCATCAGGCCCAGCTCGGTGGCGGCCACACCGGTGCCGCGGTCGTTATGGGTGTGCAGGCTGACCAGCACGCTGTCGCGGCGGTCGACATGGCGGCAGAACCACTCGATCTGGTCGGCATAGATGTTCGGCGTGGCGGCCTCGATGGTGGCCGGCAGGTTGAGGATCAGCTTGTTCGCCGGGGTCGGCTGGAACACGCCGATCACCGCGTTGCACACCTCGACGGCGAACTCGGTTTCGGTGGAGCTGAACACTTCCGGCGAGTACTCGAAGCGCCAGGCGGTGTTCGGATTCTCGCCGGCCAGGCGCTTGATGATCTGCGCGGCATTGACGGCGATCTCGATGACTCCGGCCTTGTCCTGGTTGAAGACGATGCGGCGGAAGCTCGGCGCGGTGGCGTTGTAGTAATGAACGATGGCCTGCTTGGCGCCCTTGAGCGATTCGAAGGTGCGGGTGATCAGGTCCTCGCGGGCCTGGGTCAGCACCTGGATGGTCACGTCATCCGGAATGTGGCCGCCTTCGATCAGCTCGCGGACGAAGTCGAAGTCGGTCTGCGAGGCGGATGGGAAGCCCACTTCGATTTCCTTGAGACCCACGGCGACCAGGCACTTGAAGAAGCGCATCTTCTTCTCGGCATCCATCGGCTCGATCAGCGACTGGTTGCCATCACGCAGGTCCGAACTCAGCCAGATGGGCGCCTTGCTGATCTGCTGGTTCGGCCAGGTGCGGTCCGGAATCTGGATCGGGGCGAAGGGGCGGTACTTGCTCGAAGGGTCTTTCAGCATGCTCATGGCTGTTTCCTGCTCGAAAAGGGGGCGCTTTTGGCGCTTTGTCAGGGTTAATCGTCTATTTGTGGGTTAATCATTGCAAGCATGTTTTTAAAATTGGAATTTTCATTCGCTTGCGTACCTGCCGTGAAGATTTTTTGCGCCATGTGCCCGCAAAGTGTCGATTTATTGCGTGGGGTTGATCTGTGTCAGCGCTGCTGCGCGCCCTTGTCGCAGAGACTGGGCGACAGCCGGTCATTAGAATCGCCGCGCATCTTTGAGGACCAGTCATTTGAAGGAGTCAGCGGTTTGCATCCACGCATGAGCACATCGCGCCTTGGCGCCTGGCTGGGCATCTTTGCCCTGCTCATGCTGTTTGCCGGTCCGTTGCTGACCCAGGCGCAGAACCTCGACCTGGCCTCTGCACTGGCTCAGGTGCAGAGCGAGCTGAGCTGTCACTCGGATGACTCCGCTCCTGGACCGGACCAGCAGGCACCGCTGTCCCATGTGGAGTGCGGCTACTGCCAGCTGGCGGCGCACTTTGCCGCCGTGCCGGTGCCGGCGCCCGGCTTGCCGGTTCTGCTTGCCGCGCCGGTGCCGAGCCTTCCGGCTGCTGTCGATGCGGCATGCTTCGGCGCCCAGCTACTCCCCCCGCCACGCGCACCACCGCAGCCGATCACCGCCTGATCGAAGCGCATGCGGCCATACGGCTGCGTGCAGTCCTGCGTTGTCCGTGTGGAATGCTCTCATGTCCAGAATTGTTGCTACTTCCTGCTCGTCTTTTGTCCTGTCGAAAACCACCCTGCGCTGGCAGGCGGCTCACGCCGCGCTGCTCGGCCTGCTGCTGGCCGGCCCGCTGCTGGCCGCCGAAGACTCCGTAAAAGAACAGCCGGCCGCCCGCGAGGCGCTGGTGCTCGAGCCGACGGTGATTACCGCCGAAACCGCAGCTAGTTCCCCGGCATCGGCCGATGTCGATCTGGGCGCCGCGGTCAGCCCGGCCACGCTCACTGACGACAGCGCCGCTCTGCTGCGCGGTGTGCCTGGGGTGAGTCTCAACGCGGCCGGCGGCCTCTCCAGCCTGCCGTCGATTCGCGGCCTGGCCGATGACCGCCTGCGGATCAAGGTCGATGGCATGGACCTGATCGCCTCCTGCCCCAATCACATGAACCCGGCGTTGTCCTATGTGGACCCGAGCAACCTGGGCTCGCTCAAGGTGTATGCCGGCGTGACCCCGGTCAGCGTGGGTGGCGATAGCATCGGTGGCAGCATCGTTGCCGAGCGTGCGGCGCCGGAGTTCGCCGAGCCGGGTGCGGCCAGCCTGAACAAGGGTGAAGTGGGCGCGTACGTGCGTAGCAACAACGATGCGCGCGGCGGCCATGTGTCGCTGATGCATGCCGACGATGTGTTCAACATCCGCTATGCCGGCAGCACCAGCAAGGCCAACAACTACATGGCCGGTGGTGACTTCAAGGCCGACACGGCGACCGGTCGCCCGGGCGAAAGCTCGCCGCTGGATGAGGTGGCGTCGAGCGCCTATGAAACCCGCAATGACGAACTGAACATGGCGCTCAAGCTGGGCGAGGACCTGCTTGAACTTTCGCTGGGCCAGCAGAAGGTGCCGCAGGAGCTGTTCCCCAATCAGCGCATGGACATGACCGACAACACGCAGAAGCGCATCAACCTGCGCTACCTGAGCGAGTTCGACTGGGGCAGCCTGGAGACGGCTTTCTACCACGAGAAGGTGGAGCACGAGATGAACTTCGGCCCGGACAAGCAGTTCCAGTACGGCACCGCGCCGGGCATGCCGATGAACAGCGACGGCAAAACGCTGGGGGCCAGCGTCAAGGCGGAGATCGACCTGTCGCCTAGCGATCTGCTGCGCCTGGGCAGCGAGTACCAGCGCTATCGCCTGGATGATTACTGGCCGGCCTCCGGCACCGGCGGCATGTCGCCCAATACCTTCGAGAACATCAACGATGGCGAGCGCGACCGCGCGGCGCTGTTCGCCGAGTGGGAGCGTGAGCTGAACCAGGCCTGGACCACCCAGCTGGGCGTGCGCTACGAGCATGTGACCACCGATGCCGGCGAGGTGCACGGTTATGCCGACACCAACGGCATGGGCATGATGCTCAGCAACCAGCGCCGCGATTCCGCGGCCTTCAACGCCAGCGACCGCAGCCAGAGCGACAACAACTGGGACGCCACCGCCCTGGCGCGCTACCGGCATGATGCCAACCTGGATATCGAGTTCGGCCTGGCGCGCAAGGTGCGCTCGCCCAACCTCTATGAGCGCTACACCTGGTCGACCTGGCCGATGGCGGCGATCATGAATAACGTGGCCGGCGATGGTAATGGTTATGTCGGCGATGTTGATCTCAAGCCGGAAGCTGCCCACATCGTTTCCACCAGCTTCGACTGGCACAGCACGGATCGTCGCCAAGAGCTGAAAGTCATGCCGTTCTACACCTATGTCGATAACTATATTGATGCCGTAGCACTGCCAGGGCAGGCAGTGGTGGCCGAGCAGTACAACGTGCTGCAGTACGCCAACCAGTCCGCGCGCATCTACGGGGTGGATGTGTCCGGGCGCATGCCGCTGGCGCAGAACGAGCTGGGGCAGTGGGGCGTCGAGGCGCTGGTCAATTACAGCAACGGCGAGAACCGCGACACTCATGATGAGCTGTACAACATCATGCCGCTCAACGCGACCTTCGCCCTGACTCAGAAACTGGGTGGTTGGAGCAACAGCCCGGAAATGGTCACTGTGCAGGCCAAGAACGACGGCTCCGATGTGCGCAATGAGATCGAGACCGCAGGTTACACCCTGTTCAACCTGCGCCCGAGCCACAGCTGGGATCAGGTGCGCCTGGACATGGGCGTAGAGAACCTGGCCGACAAGTTCTACTACCTGCCCACTGGCGGCGCCTACACCGCCCAGGGCCGCACCATGAGCATGAACGGCATCGCCTGGGGCACGGCCGTGCCGGGTATGGGGCGTTCCTACTACACGGGTGTGACGGTCAGCTTCTGATCGCCAGTCCTGTGCCAGGAAGAGCCTCATTGCTTAGCTCCGTGCTGACGTGGCTGTATAGCTGGGTTTCGCCCTGCCGGGCGAGTTCCTTTTGGCATTGCCCCAAAAGGAACCAAAAGGTCTAGCCCCGTCATCCGGCCCTGCGCTTGGCGCAGGGTTCCTTCG
>CALMID010000478.1 GCA_937863915.1 uncultured Pseudomonas sp. | reverse complement strand
GCGCCAACAGTTCGCGGTAGGCCGCCACCGCATCGTCCAGCGGCGCCGGAAAGGGATGCTCGGGCGCCAGCCGGTAATCCAGAGCACACACCGCGAGGCCTGCGCGCCGCGCCAGAGCGCCGCAGATACCGCGATGGGTCGAAGGTGCACCGATCAGGTAGGCGCCGCCATGCAGGTACAGCAGCACGGCACCGTCGGAGGCTGCCGGGCGGTGCCACTCACAGGGGCGGCCACCGATCTGCTCGGCGGTGCGGGTGACGCCCTTGTTGGGCACCGGCGCGGCCGTCAGCAGGCGGATCACCAGGCGCTGGCCGGCCACCGGCATCGGCGGGCGGACCAGGCCACGAAACAGCAGGGTCAGCGCCCCGCGCAGGATGGCCCGCAACACCGGCTGTTCCTGGGGCGCGGCAATCAGCTCGGCAGCGGCGGTTGCAGCGGGTACAGACTCAGCGGGTACAGACATAGTCGGACAGCTCCGGGGCGCGGGTCAGGTAACGGTAGGTGAAGGTAAAACCAGGCCAGTTCACGGTGTTCTTGCCCGCCGCATTGAGGTACCAGCTGGTACAGCCCTGGGCCCAGATGGTGTGTTCCTCGGCAGCCTGCAACTGCTGGTTGTAGCGCGCCTGCACCGGCGCCTTGACGTCCAGATAGCGCAAGCCCTGCTCATCGAGCACCCGCAGGCAGGCCAGCACATAGCGGAACTGGCTCTCCAGCATGTAGATGATCGAGTTGTGCCCGAGATTGGTGTTCGGCCCGTAGAGGATGAACAGGTTGGGAAAGCCGCTGACACTGATGCCCTTGTAGGCCTCAGCACCCGAGCGCCAGGCAGCGTTCAGTTCAGTGCCGCCCAGGCCACGGATCTGCATCGGCGCGAGGAAGTCGGTGGCGGCAAAGCCGGTGCCGTAGATCAGCACGTCCGCCTCGTGCAGTCGCCCATCGGCGGTACGCACCCCGTTGGCCTCAATCGCGGTGATGGGTGTGCCGACGATATCCACATTGGCCTGGTTCAGCGCCGGAAAATAGTCGTTGCTGATCAGGATGCGCTTGCAGCCCAGCGGGTAATCCGGCTGCAGCTGTGCGCGTTTGGCCGGGTCACTGACGCCACGGCGCAGATGGCGCTGAAAACTGCCACGAAAGAGCTGCAGCAGCGCCGGCACCCGGGTAAAGGCCACTGCACGCGCTTCGTGCTGCAGGTACAGGCGCCAGCGGTCCAGGCGTTGCAAAAACGGCAGGCGACGAAACAGCGCCAGCTCCCAGGCCCGGTAAGGACGGTCGGGCTTGGGTATCACATAGGCAGCGCTGCGCTGGAACAGGCTCAACTGACTGGCCAGCGGCTGAATCTGCGGCACGAACTGAATGGCCGAAGCCCCGGTGCCGATGACCGCGATGCGCTTGCCCTTGAGTTCAACGTCATGCCGCCAGTGCGCAGAGTGAAATGCCGGGCCGGCGAACTGCTCCAGCCCGTCTATGCGCGGATAGGCCGGACGGCTGAGCTGGCCGCAGGCTGTCACCAGACTGCGCGCGTGCAAGGTCTTGCCGCAGCGGGTGTGTACCTGCCACAGGCCTTGCGCCTCGTCGAACTCGGCATGACTGACTTCGGTATTGCAGCGGATACGTGGTGCCAGGCCGTACTTGTCGACGCAGTGACGGATATAGCCGTGGATTTCCGCCTGCGGCGCGTACTTGCGCGACCAGTCGGCCTTGGGTTCGAAGGAATAGGAATACAGGTGCGAGGGCACATCGCAGGCCGCGCCCGGATAATGGTTGTCACGCCAGGTGCCACCGACCTCGGCGGCCTTTTCCAGAATCAGGAAGTCGCCCTGTCCGGCCTTTTGCAGCTGGATCGCCAGACCGATGCCGCCAAAGCCGGCACCAATGATCAGCACACGCAAGGGTGCCGTGGTGGAGCTGTCGTTATGCATTGTTGTTCTCATCATGACAGTCAGTGCGTTGATGCTAACCGCAGACGCGCCAGGGTTTTATGGCATAGTCGGCCATCGAATTGTGAATTTCGGCCAATACCGCTTCATGACCAGCAAAACCATGCCCAGCAACGCCATGCCCAGCAAGCCCATATCCAGCCCTGTCTTACCCGGTTCTGCCCGCCGCCCATTCAAGCGCAGCATCACCAGCCTTCAGCTGCTCACGCAGCTGGGTATCGAACATGGCCTGAGCGTCGAACAGTGTCTGGCCGGCACCGGACTGGCCGCCCTGCAACTGGCCGATGCCACCCTGGAAGTGGAGCCAGCGGCTGAACTGCAGCTGATCCGCAACCTGCTGGCCGCCCTGCCCGATGAGCCGACCCTGGGCCTCCAGGCCGCCCAGCGCTACCAGCTGACCACTTACGGCATCTGGGGCTATGCCCTGCTCAGCAGCCCGACCATCCGCAGCGCCGCTGAGTTGGGCCTGCGCTATCTCGACCTGACGTTCGCCTTTGCCCAGATCAGCCTGCATGAGGACGATCAGCTGGCGCATATCCGCGTGGATGCCAGCCAGGTGGAGGATGACGTGCGGGCGTTTATCACCCAGCGCGACACCTTTGCCGTACTGGTCATCCAGCGCGAGCTGCTCGGCCAGCAATCCATGCCGCTACAGGGTCTGACGCTGCGCCTGCCACAGCCGGCGGACGACAGCGCCTATCGCCAGCTGCTCGGCTTTACCCCGCAGTTTGGCGCCGCCGATAACCGCATCAGCTTTGCCCGCGCCCTGCTCGACCAGCCATTGCCGCGCGCCAATCCGGCCACCGTCGAGCTCTGCGACGCCCAGTGCCGGGCGCTGCTGGCCCGTCGCCAGGTGCGCGCCGGCGTGGCCGCGCAGGTCCGCCATCTGCTGCTGTGCCAGCCCGGCAAGCTGCCGGACATGCCCCGCGTGGCCAGTCAGCTCAACCTCAGCGAACGCAGCCTGCGCCGCCAGCTGCACAGCGAGCAGACCAGCTTTCGCCAGCTGCTCGAAGAAGTCCGTCAGGCCCTGGCCGAAGAACTGCTGGCCACCGGTGGCCTCAGCCTGGAAGACATCGCCAGCCGCCTGGGGTATGGCGAGAGCAGCAATTTCATCCATGCCTTCAAGCGCTGGAAGGGCCTGCCGCCCAGCCAGTACCTGCAGAGCCTGCACAAGGTCTAATACCGACTTAATCCCGCCTGCACTACAATAACCCTACATTGCATGGCCATTTGCCACGTTCCGGCCCCGCCATGCCGCACCCGCATTTGGGATTGCCAAGGTTCTCATGTCCGCTCTCGATCTACGCCGCCTGATTCTCCTGCTCACCGTGGCCGCGGCGCTGATTACCTTTGCCAACAGCTTCCAGGCCAGCTACCGCACCCAGCGCGACCTGCTGATGCAGCAGACCCTGCAGGCCAACCTGACCTACGCCGCCCGGCAGGCCTACAGCACGGACAACTTCCTGCGCTCCACCCAGGACCAGCTGGCCTATAGCGCACGCCTGCTGGCGGACAAGCTCGATCAACCCACGTTTCTGCAAGACGAAGTACAGCGCCTGAAAGAGCAGACCAACAGCTTCAACTCGGTCTTCATCGTCGATGCACGAAGCCAGGTGCTGGCCACTGCTCCAGGTACCCTCGGGCTGGTTGGCAAGACGCTGAACAGCACCGGTGCCAAGGCCCTGCGCGATCAGCGCAAGACCATGATCAGCGATCCCTATGTGGGCAGCACCGGCAACCTGCTGGTGCTGATTGGCGCGCCGATCACCGCCAGCGATGGGCGCTATCTGGGACATGTCACCGGATCGATCTACCTGCAACAGAAGAACATGCTCGCCACCCTGCTCGGCAGCGGTTATGGCAACGATGGTTCCTACCTCTACGTGGTGGACCGCCAGGGCAAGCTGATCTACCACCCCGACACCTCGCGTATTGGCGAGCAGGTGCTCGGCAACTCGGCAGTACGTGCCGTGGTGGCGGGAGCCGAAGGCAGCCAGCGGCTGATCAACCTCAAGGGCATCGACATGCTGGCCGGCTACTCGCCGCTCAAAACCACCGGCTGGGGCATCATCACCCAGACCCCGACTGCTAACCCGCTGGCAGCCCTCAATGGCCTGATGCTGCAGACCCTGAAATACACCATCCCCCTGCTGTTGCTGACGCTGTTGGCGGTCTGGTGGCTGTCGCGGCGCATCGCCCAACCGCTGTGGCACCTGGCCAATATCGTCAAGAACTGGAGTGCACCGCATGCCCTGGAGAAGCTCGGGGAGGTGCGGGCACACTACTTCGAGGCCGAGCAGCTCAAGCAATCGATCATCGAAGGGCTGATGCTGATTCAGCAGCAGCTGGGCAAACTCAGCCGGGAAAGCCTCACCGACCCGCTCACCGGCCTGGACAACCGCCGCGGCCTGCGCCTAGCAATCGACAATCTGCAGAGCCGGCAACGGCCGTTCAGCGTGATTACCCTGGACATCGATCATTTCAAGCAGGTCAACGACCAGTTCGGTCATGATCTCGGCGATCAGGTACTGCTGCATCTGGCGGCGCAGATGCGCGCCTGTACCCGCAATGACGACCTGCTATGTCGCAGTGGCGGCGAAGAATTCGTCATTCTCCTGCCGGATATGGATCTGGACAGCGCCAGCGCCCTCGGCGAACGCCTGCGTGAACGCATGGCCAACAGCCCCAGTCCGATCGGTACACCGGTCACCATCTCCCTGGGTGTCGCCTATGCCAGCGCCGGCAAGCACAGCCCGGCACAGGTGCTGAAACTGGCCGACCAGGCGCTGTATCAGGCCAAGCAGCAGGGGCGCAACCGACTGGTCGCCGCCCAGTTGGCCGAGTTCTTCTAGGGCCGTAGTCTGGTTCGCCGGAGATCAATCGTCGCGGGTCAGCACTTCCAGCAGCTCGATCTCGAAGATGAGATTGGCATCGGCCGGTACCCGCGAGCCCATGCCGCGCTCGCCATAGGCCAGCGCCGCCGGCACCCAGAGCTTGCGCTTGCCACCCACGCGCATGCCCATCAGGCCATGATCCCAGCCCTTGATCACCCGTCCTGTGCCAATCACGCACTGGAAGGGTTTGCCGCGCTCGTAGGAAGAGTCGAAGCTGCTGCCATCCTCGAGAAAGCCACGGTACTGGGTAGTGATCAGCGCCCCCTTGACGGCGGCCTTGCCATCACCTACCTGGATATCCTCGATACGAAGTTCGTCGTTCATCATTGCCTCTGTGTGCTGTAGAGCCTGCGCGGCGGCTGGCGCGCTTTTTCGCAGGATTTGCCAGACCTGGCAAGTCGCTCCCAGACCTGGCGGGCGAACACAGCACAAATGACCGTCTGGCAATTGGCCGAGACGTCGCCTTGCCGGTTGCCGGGCTTTGAACCATTCTCAGAGCATGGATGCGACGACGGCTACGCAAACGGCAAGCAAGGAGTGCACATTGATGTCTGCAGCTTTCTGCCATTGGCTGACGCGCAGTGCGCCAGCACTGCTATTGCTGCTCGCTAATCTGACGACGGCCGCCGAACTGTCGGTAGCCGTGGCCCGCACACCGCTATCACTACCGATCTTTGTCGCCGCCGAGCAGGGTTACTTTCGTAATGAAGGCCTGGATGTGCAGCTGCACGAAGTCAGCGGCGGTCATCGTGCCATTGAGGCGGTACTGGCCGGCCAGGCCGACGTGGGCACCGCTTCGGACTCGGTATTGATGTTCAACAGCCTCAAGCGCGACGACTTCGTCAGCCTGGGCTACTTCGTCAGCAGCCCCTCGGACCTCGCGATCCTCGCCACCAGCAGTGGCGCCAGTCAGAATCCAGAAGACTGGCACGGCAAGGCCGTGGGCGTGGTCAAGGGCGCCAGCAGCGAGTACCTGATGCACTCCTGGCTGCTGCTCAACGGCATCGATCCACAGAGTGTCGAGTTCGTCGATATGCAACCGGATGCCATGCCGGCGGCGCTGGCCCAGCAAAAGGTGGTGGCCGTCTCGATCTGGGAGCCGACGGCCTTCAGCATCCTCCAGCAGGTTACCGACAGCATGGTGCTGCCCAGCCCCGGTCTGCATACCCTGACCTTTCACCTGCTCAGCCGCCGTGAAACGGCGAGTACTCGTACAGCCGACCTGCAGGCGTTGCTGCGGGCCATCGATAGAGCCGAGAACTTCATCCGCCAATACCCACAGCGCGCCCAGGCCATCCTGCAGGCCCCCCTGAAGGTCG
>CALMID010000477.1 GCA_937863915.1 uncultured Pseudomonas sp. | reverse complement strand
CGGTGTCCAACCTGCCACACTGGCCGCAATGGCTGGCCCTGTCGCTGGCCCTGTTCGGCGCCACCCTGCTGCTGGCCGGCAACCCCGGCAGCACCCGTAATGCCCTGCTGCTGCCGGTGACTGCTGCGCTCGGCGCCGCCTGCACTGCACTCTGGCTGGAGCTGGCCGGCATCACCAGCCGCTTTGCCGGCGAATGGCTGTGGGCCGCGCTGCTGGTTGGCCTCAACCTATTGGTGCTGGCCCATGCGGCGCTGGGTCTGGGCCATCGTCAGGGCTGGCGCGCCACTGCCCATGCCTGGCTGCAGGCCCGTGGCCACTGGTGGCTGCTGGCCGCCGGTTTTGCCGGGGCGGTGCTGATGCTGGGTCTGGTGTTCGATGCCCGCTACCGCAGTTTCCCCAGCGCCGCCCTGCTGCTGCCGGCGGTGGTCTACCTGCTGGCCCCGGTGCGCGCACCGCGCCGCGAAGTCACCCTGCTCGCCGCCCTGATCGGCGCCGGCATCGCGCCCCAGCTGTATCAGGAAACCCTGAGCAACTGGCAGGCCATCGGCTGGGCCATCACCAGTACCCTGTTGCTGCTGGCCCTGCTGCGCAGCCTGCGCGCCAGTCGCGCCTAGCATCCAGAACCTGGAATCTGGAACCGCTCGCCGGGGCGCAGCCACGCTCCGGCGATTACACTCCCCAGTCTGTCACCGTTAATCCTGCGAGAGCGCCATGCCGATCCGCCACTGCATCGTCCACCTGATCGACAAGAAGCCCGACGGCAGCCCCGCCGTGCTGCATGCCCGCGACTCCGAGCTGGCCACCAGCCAGGCCATGGAGAACCTCCTGGCCGACCTCAACGAGAGCTACAACGCCAAGCAGGGCAAGGCCTGGGGCCTGTTCCACGAGGAATCCGGCGCCTACCCCTTCAGCGGCTGGCTGAAGAGCTACCTGGCGGCCGAGCAGGACTTCACAGCTTTCAGCCGCCAGGCCGTGGCCCAGCTGCAGAAACTGATGGAAGAGTCCAACCTGTCCACCGGCGGCCATGTGCTGTTTGCCCATTACCAGCAGGGCATGACCGACTACCTGGCTATCGCCCTGCTCCACCACAGCGAAGGGGTGACGGTCACCGAGGCGCTGGACGTGGCGCCGGCCAAGCATCTGGACCTGTCGCAGCTGCACCTGGCGGCGCGCATCAACCTGTCGGAGTGGCAGAACAACCCCAACTCCAAGCAGTACATCTCCTTCATCCGGGGCAAGAACGGCAAGAAGGTCTCGGACTACTTCCGCGACTTTATCGGCTGCCAGGAAGGCGTCGATGCGCCGAGCGAGACCCGCACCCTGCTCAAGGCCTTCAGCGACTTCGTCGAGAGCGAGGACCTGGCCGAGGAGCAGGCCCGCGCCAAGACCGAAGCCCTGGTCGACTACGCCACCAGCCAGGCCAAGCTGGGTGAGCCGATTACCCTCGACGAGCTGTCCGGACTGATCGACGAAGACCGTCCGCGCGCCTTCTATGAGCACATCCGCAACAAGGATTACGGCATGGCCCCGGAGTTTCCGGCGGACAAGCGCACCCTCAACCAGTTCCGCCGCTTCACCGGGCGCGCCGAAGGCCTGTCGATCAGCTTCGAGGCGCACCTGCTAGGCTCGAAGATTGAGTACGACGAAGCGCGCGACATGCTGATCATTCGCCAGGTGCCGACCCAGTTGAAGGATCAGCTCAAGCGCCGCAAGGACTGACCGTCTGTCAACCGAGGGGAGAACGCCGATGCTGCGCCTGGCCGATGACCTGCTCGACGACTGCCTGTGCCAGCCGCAGGCCCCTTTCGGCAAAAGCCCCTCGCGCTACCTGATCGACGACAAGCATGCCGCCAAGGCCCAGCTGGCGGCGCTCAAGCCCTGGCTGGCCGAGCAGCAGACCATGCTCTGGGCCAACCGCTGCGATGCCGTGCTCCTGCTCCTGCAGGGCCCGGACTGCTCCGGCAAGGATGGCGTGATCCGCCGCGTGCTCAGCGCCTGCAACCCGCAGGCGTTGCAGATCAGCAGTTTCCAGGAGCCCGATGCCGCGGAGAATCGCCGCGATTTTCTCGCCCGCTACCAGGCGCGCCTGCCCGCACCAGGACTGCTTGGCGTGTTCAACCGCAGCTATTACGAGGGCCTGACCAGCGACCGGCGTGACGGTCTGTGCAGCCGCGACGAGTTGCCCGCGCGTGAGCAACGCATTGTCCAGCTGGAGCAGCAACTGACCGGGCAGCGGATCCACCTGCTCAAGTGCTACCTGCACATTTCCCACGAAGAGCAGACCCTGCGCCTGCGCAGGCGCCTGGAGTTGCCGAGCAAGCGCTGGAAACTCCAGGCCAGCGACCTCACGGCCTGGCAGCAATTCCAGGAACGCCAGCAGGAATGGGCCGAGGTGCTGCAGCACAGCCACAGCGACGCGGCGCCGTGGTATGTGATTCCCGCCGAACACCGCTGGCAGCGCGACCTGCTGCTGGCAAGCCTGCTGGCCCGCGAGTTCGAACGCCTACAGCTGGCCTGGCCAGAGCGTCCGGCGCCCTTTACCGCACAGGACCTGGAGCTGGGCGCATGACACGGACCTGGCTCCTGGCGCTGCTGCTGGTCAGCGGCTTGAGCGCGGCCAGTCACCCTGAACTGAACGACGAGGAGCTGCGTTTCATCAGCGCCAACGCCGAGTTCACCCTGCTCCATGAAATGGGCCACCTGCTGATCAGCGAGCTCAAGCTGCCCGTGCTCGGACGCGAGGAAGATGCGGCCGACCAGCTCGGCTTCATGGGCCTGTTTCTGCTGTATGAGCGCCAGCGCGATGCCGACTTCTACGCCAAGCTGGTGGACGTCGCCGACTACTGGCGCCTGGAATGGCAACGGCCCAAGCAGCCAGGCGAAGAGGTGCCGGCCTGGGACAGTCACGGTCTGGATGAACAACGTTTCTACAACATTGCCTGCCTGGCCTACGGCAGCGATCCCAAACAGCTGGAATGGATCATCGAGGCCACCGGGCTGCCCGAGGAACGGGCCTTCTACTGCCCCGAGGAATACCAGCAGGCCCACCATGCGGTGACCTGGCTGATCCAGCACTTTCGCAAGCCGCAGGATCAACCCGTGCGCCACCGCATTCAGGTGATCTACGAAGCCCCCTCGGACAGCGTCGAGAACGGTGCGCAGATGCTCGCCAGCATCAAGGCCACCGGCGAGTTGGAAGCGGTGGCGGCCAAGGCCAGCCACGACTTCGACCTGCCCCGCGACGTGACACTGCGCATGACCAGCTGCGGCTCGCCCGATGCCTGGTACAACGCCATCAGCGGCGAGCTGACCCTCTGCTACGAACGCCTCAGCTATTTCCGCGAGCTGGCCCGTCAGCTGCCGGCCTTGCGCCGGCAGCAACCTGCAAGCCCCTGATCAGCGCGCTTCGACCTTGAAGCCCAGGCGCGGGAAGTGCACATGCACACGCCCGGCACGCTCGTCGTCACGGGCCAGGATCAGCTCCTCAACACCCGCGAAGAGCAACTCGCCCTCCACCGGATCGACACCGTAGTCGGTGGCCGACACCGCCACCCGCTGGCCGGCCTGCAAGCCACTGGCCTCGGCGAAGGGCTCATCCGGCAACGCTGCCGGAGTGGCCGCGCGGGCAATCTCAATGGCCTCGGCCGCGCTCATCGCGCTGCTCGAACCGTGACCAAAGGCCAGTACCCGCCCCAGCCAGGCCGCCACCGCCGGATAGTCATCCACCAACGGCGCCGTCACCGGCGTGCCCTTGATGAACCACAACGGATGGGCCAGGGCAAAATCGGCGATAGACGCATTGCCGAACAGGAACTCGCCCTCCTCGCGCTGCAGTTGCAGCTCCAGCCGCTGCATCAGCCCCGGCCAGTTGTGCTGCGCCTGCTCGGCCGGCAAACGGCTGGCCGAACCGCCGGAGAACAATCCGGCGCGATCGGCCATGAAGGCCTTGATCACCTCGGCGGGCAGCTTGCCCATGCGCACGGCCATGGACTCGGGCTGAAACACCAGGCTGACGGCATGCTGGAACACCACCGAGTCCGCCCACTGGGCAAAACTGGCCACCACAAACTCCTGCCCTTCAGGGAATAGGCTGGGCGTGGCCTTTTCGGCCTCCAGGCGACGGGCAATCAGCGCGGTGTCGCAATAGATATCGGCACCGACCTGCAGCACCGGGGTCTTGCGGTAGCCGCCAGTCAGCGCGGTCAGATCCGGCTTGGGCATCATTCGCGGGATATCCACCGAGCGCCACGACAGCTGCTTGAAACCGAGCATCAGGCGCGCCTTCTCGGCGAAGGGCGAGGCGTCGTAGTGGTGCAGTATCAGTTCGTGCATGGCAGGCTCCGTGTCGGCCAGGAAAAAGCCGAGCTTACCCTCAGTCCTGAGCCAGGCCTACCGCCAGGGCATCAGCCTGATGACGTGTCATCAGCCGACTGCATGCAGCCTTGCACCAGCAACTCCTTGGCCGACTTGGCCAAGCGTTTGATCGCCCGCTCGCGACGCAGTGCCGCGCCCTTGCCGGCACAGGACTCGACATACACCAGCGCCTGGGCCGGGCTGGAATGAAAGAACCGGGCGCCCTTGCCACTCTGGTGCTGACGGAAGCGCCGCTGCGGATCATCACTGATGCCGCAATACAGCGCGCCATTGGCGGCACGCACCAGATAGACGTACCAGGCTTTGGCCTCTGGCGGCTCGGCGACTGGGCAATCGGCAACGGACACGGGGGACTCACCTGCAGGAAGAGGCGGTCACGGTAGACCATCCGCGCCCCTCACTCCAGTCCTAGCCCTGCTGTGCACGCTGCCAGGCAGCCAGCCCCTGGCGTGCCTGCCGGTGCACTGCGCCCTGCGCGACCGGCAACCAACCCAGCAACAGGCCCTTGAAGCCAAGCGCCTGACGGGTCCAGCGCCACAAGTCGAAGTGGTCACGGTGCTGGGCAATCCGCCCGTCACGGAAAACAAACTCGGCGTGGATATCGTTGACCACCGTGCGCCCCGTCTGGGTAAAGGTGTAGGTCGCCACCCAGTGCGCTGTCCCGCGCTGGTCATCCGCCGTGATGCCATCGAAGGTCAGCGAGAAATCCTTGGCCCGCTGGCACAGCATGCGCCACATGTCAGCGGCCTCGCGCCCGTGCAGCTCACCGAAAGCCGGGTCTCGGAAGTGCACATCTTCGGTGTAGCAGGCCGCCATGGACTCGGCATCCAGCTGTTGGAAGGCCGTGTAGAAACGGCGAATCAGTTCGGCATTGGCGTGGTTCATGGCAGGCTCCTGTGCGGGGTGAGCAGCAGTATGGTCGATGCCGCCCGACGCCTCGATTGGCGATAAAGACAACTTTGTGTTGATATTCGCCAAATCATTTCTTCAGGTAGCCGCCGTGCTGCATATCAGCCTGTATGTCTGCCCGCAGACCGTGATCTCCAGCCTCAGCCAGGCCCATGACTGTTTCGGCCTGGCCAATCACCTGGCCGGCAGCCCGGAATTTCGCCTCAGCCACTGCAGCCGCGATGGCCAGGCGGTTCAGCTGCCCTACGCCCGCATCGACGTGGACGGTGACCTGACGCTGGCCGAAAGCGCCGACCTGCTGCTGTTACCGGCCACCGGCAGTGATATCGCCCGCACGCTGGCCGATAACCAGACGCTGCTCGACTGGCTGGCACCACGCCCGGCCAACCAGGCCCTGGGCAGCCTGTGCAGCAGTGCCTTCCTCCTGGCCGAAGCCGGGCAGCTCGACGGCGGCACGGCCACCACCCATTGGGCCCTGGCCAATCAGTTTCGGCAGCGCTATCCCCAGGTGCGCCTGCAGGTGCAGCACCTGCATTGCCAGCACCAGCAGCGCTTTACCTCCGGCGGCGCGCAGGCCGGCATCGATCTGTGCCTGCAACTGATCAGCCAGCATGCCGGCCCCTGGCTGGCCGAGCAGGTCGCCGCGGCTCTGGTTGTGGACCGCCAGCGTGGCCAGCAGACCCGCTTCCAGCCCCTGCTACCCACCCCGCGCCAGGATGATCCGGCGCTACTCGACCTGCTGCGCTGGCTGCAACGCCGGCATGCCGAGAGCATCGACCTGGAGATGCTGGCTGCCCGCCTGCACTGCTCGACCCGCACGCTGCTAAGGCGCTTCAAGGCGGCCACCGGGCTGACGCCCAACGACTACCTGCAACGCCTGCGCATCGTCGCGGCGCAGAGCGCCCTGCTCCAGCCGCAGCAGTCACTGGAGCAGATTGCTCTGAGCGTGGGTTATCAGGACCGCGCCACCTTCTCCCGCCTGTTCAAGCAGCTGTGCGGGGAAACACCCGGCGCCTACCGTCGCCGCGTTCTGGCGCCCTGATTCCGCCAGACAAACAAAAAGGCCAGTCGCCTGACGGGGACTGGCCTTTTTGGCATT
>CALMID010000476.1 GCA_937863915.1 uncultured Pseudomonas sp. | reverse complement strand
TACTGGGACCTGTCGCCGGGGCTGGATTTCGAGACCCGGCTGATCGCCAAGACCAACGCGGCCGCCGTGCTCGAACAGCAACTGAGCAAGCCGGGCTATGTGCCGGCGCCGATCAACCTCGGTGCCAACACCGACCCCTACCAGCCCATCGAGCGCCAGCAGCAGCTGACCCGGCGCTGCCTGGAGGTGCTGCTGCGCTACCGCCATCCCGTCACCATCGTCACCAAGGGCGCGCTGATCCTGCGAGACCTCGACCTCTTGAGCGAGCTGGCCGAGCGTCGTCTGCTGCGTGTCTATCTCAGCCTGACCACTCTGGACGATGAGTTGAAGCGCCTCCTCGAACCGCGAGCCGCCGCCCCCGCTGCGCGTCTGCGCACGATCCGCGGGCTGCGCGGTGCCGGGGTGGCGGTGGGCGTGCTCTGTTCGCCGATGATTCCGCAGATCAACGACTGCGAGCTGGAGAGCCTGCTGGAGTCCGCCAAGAGCGCGGGTGCCCGCTCGGCGCGCTATATGCTGTTGCGCCTGCCACGCGAGGTGGCGCCATTATTCGAGGAGTGGTTGCAGGCGCATTACCCGCAACGCGCGGCCCATGTGCTCAGCCTGATCCGCCAGAGCCGTGGCGGAGAGTTGTATGACAGCCGCTTTGGTGCACGTTTCACCGGCGAAGGGGTGTTTGCCGAGCTGCTCCAGCAGCGCTTCGCCGTGGCCTGCAAGCGGCTGGGCCTTAACCGCCGCCCGGAGCCGGAGCTGGACTGCAGCGCCTTCGCGCCGCCGGGCGGTCAGTTGTCGCTGCTCTGAACGGTGTGGGTCAGGCGCGCTGGCGATTGAGCTGCAGTTCGACGCCCAGCTCGCGTGACAGGCAGGGCCAGCGCTTCCAGGCCGACACCGTGTGCGGGTTGGCCAGGCGTTCGCGGTAGGCCTGTACCGAAGCCCGCTGGAATATGGCCTCGTTGAGCAGGCCGTCGACGGCATGGTGCACCGCCTCGTCGAGCTGGTTGGCGAAGGGTTCGCCAATCAACTGATGGGCGATCAGGTTGGCCATGGTGGTATCCAGCGGAATCAGCACCTGGCCGAGGTGGCTGATGTAGCGGTCGTTGACCTCCTCGACCAGACGATGGGCGAGGTAGGCCTCATCGAGCAGGGCATTCAGGCCCTGATGGCCTTCGAGCAGTGCGGGTGGCTGGATGAAGAAGGTTTCCGCCACTTTCAGCACTGGCAGGATCTGTTCGCGGATGCCGGCTTCCTCGGCCACGCTGGCGGCGGCTTCGAGCATCTCCGGAACCTGGTCGATATAGGCGGCGACGAAGCGTGCCATCACCGTCAGGGCGTCCACGTCCGGTAGCTGAATGGCCGGATGCAGACGCTCCAGCTGGGCTTCCAGCTGTTGGCGCAGCAGGCCGCTGGCCGCTTCGTGCTGGTGAGCGTGCTGGATCAGGGAACGGAGAGCAGCGGTATTCATGACGGCTCCTGCACAAGGACATGACACAAAGATGAAGAAAACAAGAAGACCTTAGACGCTCTCCATTTAAGACTAAGAATTAATCCTCATAAGGCAAAATTTTTTCCAAATCCGAGAGACTTCACAACGCTGCATAAATTTGCCGGGCCAGGCGTGGCGTGGCCTGCAGCTGTTTTTTGAGCGATTCAGGAAAAAACTTGCTTGCTGCGGCTTGCTGTCGCAGGGCCTGTCTATACTCCCCTTCGATGGGCTTTACCTGGAACCCCGATTGAGTGCTCCGTGAGAGTACGGCGATTCTGGTCAGTGGTATGGGCTGCCGTTCCCGCGTGCGACTCAAGTCGGCGATAAAACAAGAACAATGGGGAACTCGCGATGATGCGACATCCACGAGTCTGGATGGCTTCACTGCTATGCCTTGTGTTTGCACCTGCCCACGCCGAATGGGCAGTGAACATGTCACCCGGAGCCACCGAAGTCAGCCGCTCCGTCTTCGATCTGCACATGACCATCTTCTGGATCTGCGTGGTCATCGGTGTGGTGGTGTTTGGCGTCATGTTCTGGTCGATGCTGATCCACCGTCGCGCCAGCGGCCAGCAGCCGGCCCACTTCCATGAAAGCACCACGGTGGAGATCCTCTGGACCATCGTGCCGCTGGTGATTCTGGTGGTGATGGCGATACCGGCGACCAAGACCCTGATCGACATCTACGACACCAGCGAATCGGAACTGGATATCCAGATCACCGGTTACCAGTGGAAGTGGCACTACAAGTACCTGGGTCAGGACGTGGAGTTTTTCAGCAACCTGGCCACGCCCAGTGCGCAGATCCACAACAAGGCGGCCAAGGATGAGCACTACCTGCTGGAGGTCGATCAGCCGCTGGTGATTCCGGTGGGCACCAAGGTGCGCTTTCTGGTCACCGCCGCCGACGTGATCCACTCCTGGTGGGTGCCGGCGCTGGCGGTGAAGAAGGATGCCATCCCCGGCTTCATCAACGAGTCCTGGACGCGGATCGAGGAGCCCGGCATCTACCGCGGCCAGTGCACCGAGCTGTGCGGCAAGGACCACGGCTTCATGCCGGTGGTGGTCGAGGCCAAGTCGAAGGAAGACTTCGCCATGTGGCTGGCCGAGCGCAAGCAGGCTGCCCTGGCCGAGAAGGAGCTGACCAGCAAGGTCTGGACCCTGGACGAGCTGATGGCCCGAGGCGAAAAGGCCTACCAGACCAACTGCGCCTCCTGCCACCAGCAGACCGGCGAAGGCCTGCCGCCGATGTTCCCGCCACTCAAGGGGTCTGCCATCGCCACCGGCCCCGCGGCCGGGCATATCGGCATCGTCGTCAACGGCAAGGCAGGTACCGCAATGGCGGCCTTCGGCAAGCAGCTGTCGGAAGTCGACATCGCCGCGATCATCACCTACGAACGCAACGCCTGGGGCAACAAGGTGGGTGACATGGTCACGCCCAAGGACATCGTCGCGTTCAAAAAGGCTCAGGAGTAACGGACATGAGTGCAGTGATCGACCACGGTCATACTGACCACGCCCATGGCCCGGCCAAGGGCCTGATGCGCTGGGTGCTGACCACCAACCACAAGGACATCGGCACGATGTACCTGTGGTTCAGCTTTGCCATGTTCCTGCTGGGCGGGTCCATGGCCATGGTGATTCGCGCCGAGCTGTTCCAGCCCGGCCTGCAGATCGTGCAGCCGGAATTCTTCAACCAGATGACCACCATGCACGGCCTGATCATGGTCTTCGGCGCGGTGATGCCGGCCTTCGTCGGCCTGGCCAACTGGATGATCCCGCTGATGATCGGCGCGCCGGACATGGCCCTGCCGCGGATGAACAACTTCAGCTTCTGGTTGCTGCCGGCCGCCTTCGGCATGCTGGTCAGCACCCTGTTCAGCGAAGGCGGCGGGCCCAACTTCGGCTGGACCTTCTACGCGCCGCTGTCGACCACCTATGCGCCGGAGTCGGTGACCTTCTTCATCTTTGCCGTGCACCTGATGGGCATCAGCTCGATCATGGGTGCGATCAACGTGGTCGCCACCATCCTCAACCTGCGCGCCCCCGGCATGACCCTGATGAAGATGCCGCTGTTCGTCTGGACCTGGCTGATCACCGCCTTTCTGCTGATTGCGGTGATGCCGGTGCTGGCCGGTTGCGTGACCATGATGCTGATGGATATCCACTTCGGTACCAGCTTCTTCAGTGCGGCCGGCGGTGGCGATCCGGTGCTGTTCCAGCACGTGTTCTGGTTCTTCGGCCACCCCGAGGTGTACATCA
>CALMID010000475.1 GCA_937863915.1 uncultured Pseudomonas sp. | reverse complement strand
CCGAACTATCCCAATATGTAAGACCCATGAAAAAGGCTGCCTCGGGAGCCTTTTTTATTAACCAGCGATTGCCTTCTATTCCGGCAAAAGGCCGATCGGAAAAAACTGCCCCGCACTCCAAACACCCAGCCATTGCTGCCCCTCGATCTCACGCTCTACCGCCATCTCCACCAGTTGATAGAACACATTGCGATGGATCAGTGCCTCCAGATTGCTGCGCACCAGCAAGTAGGGAGACGGCTCGCCTGACCGCTCATCCAGCACGACACGCAGCGGATGAGCTGCATCGGCCACCACCTCATCCTCGACATTGGTGATAAAGCGCAGGCACTGCTGCTCACCCTCGCCCTCCACACGCAACTCCACGGCGACAAAGGGCGCATCGTCGACCTGGATGCCGACCTTCTCGACCGGTGTGACCAGCACATAGTCGTCGCCATCGCGGCGAATGATGCTGGAGAACAGCTTGACCATCGGCTTACGCCCGATCGGTGTGCCCTGGTAAAACCAGGTACCGTCGCGGGCAATGCGCATGTCGATATCGCCACAGAACGGCGGATTCCACAGATGCACCGGCGGCAAACCCTTGCCGGCGGCGGCAGTCACCTGACTCAACAGATCACCCGCCTTGCCCACGTCCACCATGTCTGACTCCGTTATTGCTCGTTAAGCCCCAGCAGACGCCGGGCATATTCCTGCAACGGCGGCCCGAGGAAATCCTCCGGGTTACTGTCGTACCAGGAGAACAGACCGCCACGATTACGAATCCGCGCCGTATCGACCAACTGCCGAGTATTGGCCTCGATCAACATAATCTGAATCACCCCGCGATCAGTGCCTAGGCGATCGACCGCCTCCTGATCCGCCCACTCGTCATAGGTGCCGATACGGTCATCGACACTGGCGAAACGACAATACAGCAGGTAGTGCGCTCCGGCCATGCGGGTTTCCGCCATGGCCTTTTCCAGCCCAAGCGGCCCACTGGCACGCCGCACCAAGGGGAAATACTCGACAAAGCCCTTGAACGCCTCATCCGCGACCACATTCGGCCGCACGACGCCATCACCATGCGGCGCAAAAGCGCCTTGGGCGATATAGATGAAGGAGTCCGGCTGCAAGCGCCAGTTATAGGCTCGCCGAATGTCGCTGTGATCCAGCACGCCAGCATCGCGCAGCTGATACTCGGTACCGGCGGCCATGTCACTGACCTTCATGCAGCCAGCCAGCAGGACCAGTAACAGCGCAAGCAACAGATTAGGCATTGCATCTCTCCCTTGCGGCAAGACAATGCCGCACCCAGCACCCTCTGCAGATTTTGCGCCAGACCGTACTACAGACCGCGCTGCCACTCCTGACGCAGGCGGACCTGCTGCGGCTGCTCGATGGCCATGCGTACCTGAGCCAGCATGCGCGCCTTGTCCGCCCCCAGATTACCCTTGAGCACCAGGTAGTTGGAGGCATGGTCGCTGCGGAAAACCGTATCGCGCAGCTCGAGGGCTTGCAGCAGTCGCTCGACCTCCAGAAACAGCTCCTGCTGGGTCAACGGCGTGAAATCAGGAAAACGGGAACGCACACGCTCATCACCCAGCGGAAAGCTGACCACCAGGGTCGACAGATATTCCGGCTGGGCATCGTTCATCAGGCGCGCCGAGTTCAGCGCGTGCTGCTCGCTGTAACGCTGCCCGCCCAGGCCGTTAAGGATCATCACCGAACGGGTAATGCCAGCCTGTCCCAGCTTGTCCAGCGCGCTCAGGGTCGACTCGTAGGTCTCGCCCTTGTTGATCAGCTCCAGCACCTGATCATCGCCCGACTCGGCGCCGACATAAGCCATGCGCAGCCCGGCATCGGCCAGCTCCTTGAGTTCCTCCACCGACTTCTTGCGCAGGTTACGCGGCAGGCAGTAGCTGGAAACCCGCTGCACATCGGGCATGTGCTCGCGGATGGCATTGAGGATATTGAGCAACCGTCGGGTCGGCAGCACCAGGGCATCACCATCGGCGAGGAAGATGCGCTGCACAATCAACTGCTCGCCGGCACGACGGATCTCATCCAGCACCTGCGCCTCGTCACGGGCGCGGAACTTCTTCTGCGGCGCGGTATACATCTC
>CALMID010000474.1 GCA_937863915.1 uncultured Pseudomonas sp. | reverse complement strand
CACGCCCCTTGGCACGGTGCTCACGAGCCTCTCGCTCACGCTCCGAGCGCATGCGCTCGAACACGCTGGCATAGACTTCCTTGGGCAGGTCGATGGCCTTGACCCGCACATCGATAACCTCGATACCCAGCTCCTTCTTCGCCATCTTGTTCAGCGAATCGGTGATATCGCCCATCAGCGCATCGCGCTCACCGGCCACCACGTCATGCAGCGAACGCTTGCCGAACTGGTTGGACAGCGCCGCCACCAGACGTTGTGACAGACGATCGTCGGCAATCTGTTTCATGCCCGAGGTCGCGGTGTAGAACAGCCCGGTGTCAGCCACTCGCCACTTGGCGTAGGCATCGACCATCACGGCCTTCTTCTCCAGCGTCAGCAGGCGCTGAGTCGGCGAGTCCAGCGTCAGCAGGCGCCCGTCAAACTTGCGCACCGAGTTGACCAGCGGCATTTTGATATGCAGGCCTGGCGGTACATCAGCCTTGACGATACGACCGAACTTGAGCAGCACAGCCTTTTCCGTCTGCGCCACGATGTAAAAACTGTTCCAGCCGACAATCGCCAGCAGCACGCCAGCGATCAGGGCCACGAATGCCTTGTTGCTCATCAGCGGGCCTCCCTCACGCGCAGCTCACGCTGCTGTACTTCCTGACTGATACGCGCGCCGATATCGGGCGATACCGCATTGCCTGCAGCGGCGGACGCAGTGCCAGCGGACGCATTGGCCATCTTGTCGAGCGGCAGATACAGCAGATTGTTCTGCCCCTTGTCACCGGTCACCAGCACCTTGCTGGTGTTGCTATACACCTCCTGCAGGGTGTCCAGATACAGGCGCTCGCGAGTCACTTCCGGCGCCTTGCGGTACTCGGCGACCAGCTTGGTAAAGCGATCGGCCTCACCCTCGGCGCGCGCCACCACCTCATCGCGGTAGCCGCTGGCTTCCTCAAGGATGCGCTGAGCCTGACCACGGGCTTCCGGCACGATGCCGTTCGCATAGGTTTCCGCCTGATTGCGCTCACGCTGCTCGTCTTCACGGGCGCGAATCACGTCATCGAAGGCATCCTTGACCTCAGCCGGAGCCGTGGCGCGCTGGATGTTCACCTGAGTCACGGAGATGCCGGTGCCGTAGGTATTGAGGAAGCTCTGCAGGCGGTCGCGCACCTCGGTGGACATGCGCTCACGCCCCTCGGTAATCACCTGATCCATGGTGGTCGAGCCGGCCACATGGCGCAGCGCGCTCTCGGTAGCATGCTTGAGACTCACCTCAGGCTGATCGACATTGAGCACGAAGTCCTGCAGCTTGCTGACCTTGTACTGAATGGTGAACGGCACTTCGACGATATTCTCGTCCTCGGTGAGCATCTGCCCGGTCATCGAGTAGGAACGCTCGCGGGTGACGTTTTCCTGGAACTTGCGATCGATCGGCGGGAAGTAGATGTTCAGACCCGGACCGACCGTCTCGTAGTACTTGCCGAAGCGCAGCACCACGGCCTGCTCCTGCTCGTCGACGATGTAAACGGCATTCCACAGCCACAGCGCCAACAGCAGCAACAGACCAATGCCCAGCATGCCCAGGCCACCGCCCGAGCTATCGCCGCTGCTGCGCTTGCCGCCACCAAAGATACCGCCAAGGCTTTCCTGCAGTTTGCGGAACGCCTCATCGAGATCCGGAGGCCCCTGACGCCCACCGCCCTTGCGGCCGCCCCATGGGTCCTGATTATTCGAGTTGCCACCCGGCTCATTCCAAGCCATAGCGCTCTCCATCCTGTTCAACCGACATCTGTCGCAATGCCGGCCATGCTATCGAATGCCCGCTGTTAAGCCAAAACCTAACGGACCGCTTTCATTGCAAAGTGTGTTGCGCAAGAAACTCATCCGGCTGCCAGCCCTCGCGACTGACCAGGCGATTGATCTCGCTACGCGGCAGACGCAACGCCAGCAGGATATTGCCCTGCTCATCATGCTCCTCGTGCCGCACCGCCCCCAGAGCAAAGCACTGCGCGCGCAAACGCCCCATGCTTTGCGGCAAACACAGGGTACCGACGAACAGATCCTCGCCGAGCAACTCGGCCACGGCCTGCTTGAGCAGTTCCAGACCACGCCCTTCGCGTGCCGAGAGCCAGACTCGCAGCGGCCTGCCCTGCTCGTCGCGCTGAATATGCGGCTCAATCCCGTCAAGCAGATCGAGCTTGTTGTACACCTCGAGCATCGGCAGCTCGTGGGCGCCAATTTCAGTCAGCACCGCATGCACCTGCTCGATCTGCTGATCGCGCTCAGGCTCATGCGCGTCGATCACATGCAGCAGCAGGTCGGAGTTGCTCGACTCCTCGAGCGTGGCGCGGAAAGCCTCCACCAGCTTGTGCGGCAAATGACGGATGAAGCCCACGGTATCAGCCAGCACGATCGGCCCCAGGTCATCCAGTTGCAGACGGCGTAGGGTCGGATCAAGTGTGGCGAACAACTGGTCGGCCGCGTACACCTCGGAGGTGGTCAGCGCATTGAACAGGGTCGACTTGCCGGCATTGGTGTAGCCCACCAGGGAAACCGCAGGAATCTCGGCCCGCCGGCGACCGCGCCGGGCCTGCTCACGCTGGCTGCGCACCTTCTCCAGGCGCTGTTTGATCTGGCGGACACGCACACGCAACAGGCGGCGGTCGGTCTCCAGCTGGGTTTCACCCGGACCGCGCAAGCCGATACCGCCCTTCTGCCGTTCCAGGTGGGTCCAGCCACGCACCAGCCGGGTACTCATGTGTTCCAGCTGGGCCAGCTCAACCTGAAGCTTGCCCTCATGGGTACGCGCGCGCTGGGCGAAGATATCGAGGATCAGGCCTGTACGGTCAAGGACACGGCACTCAAACGCCCGCTCCAGGTTGCGCTCCTGGCTGGGGCTCAAGGTGTGATTGAAGATGACCAGCTCAGCTTCGGCTTCCTTGACCAGCTGGCTCAGCTCATCAACCTTGCCACTGCCAATCAGGTACCTGGCGGTGTGCTGCTGGCGCGCCACGCTGACGAAGGAGGCAATTTCCGCCCCCGCCGAGCGCGCCAACTCTTGAAACTCCTGAGGATCTTCGCTCACCTCGGGATTCTGGCCATCCAGATGGACCAGAATGGCCCGCTCACCACCACCCGGGCGCTCGAAGAACAACTCAGCCTCCCGTCAGATATTGCCGGGCTCAGCAGCCTGCTCCTGCTCGGAAGCAGTCGGCAGACGAACCGGGCGGCTCGGCACAACGGTGGAAATGGCGTGCTTGTAGACCATTTGGCTGACAGTGTTCTTCAGCAGAATGACAAACTGGTCGAAAGACTCGATCTGACCCTGCAGCTTGATGCCGTTGACCAGATAGATGGAAACCGGAACGCGCTCCTTACGCAGGGTGTTCAGGTAAGGGTCTTGTAGCGAATGCCCTTTTGACATGTGCCGCACTCCTTAGAGGAAAAACATCATTATTAATTTTAGAAAACAGCAAAAACCGTCATACCCCCAAGGATAGACGGTAACTGGCGAGGTCTTCAGGCCAATATGGCGACCGACTCCAGGTATTTCAAGGTGCGAGACAAATTGTCGCCGGCCAGGCTGTCCAGCCAGTGCACATCAGACCAACTGCGCAACCAGGTGAACTGACGTTTGGCCAATTGCCGCGTGGCGATGATGCCGCGCTCGGCCATCTCGTCATGCGTCAAGCGCCCTTCGAGGTAATCCCACGCCTGGCGATAGCCAACTGCCCTAATAGACGGCAACGCGGCGTGCAAGTCACCTCGCCGACGCAACGCTTCGACTTCTTCTACGAAGCCTTGTTCCAGCATCAGCTGAAAACGCCGTGCAATACGCTCGTGCAGTACCTGGCGATCGAGCGGCGCAATGGCCAGCTGCGCCACAGTATAAGGGAATTGCCCGGCGCCGGGCGCGTCTAGGGCGGCATTTTGCTGCAGCTGACGCAAACGATGCTCGCTCATGCTCAGCCCGCTCACCCGCCAGACTTCGAGCGCGCGGGTCAGCCGCTGCGGGTCATTGGGGTGAATCCGCGCCGCTGACTGCGGATCAACCCGTGCCAGCTCGGCATGCACGGCCGCCCAGCCCTGGGCTGCCGCCTGCGCCTCGATCTCGCGACGCACCGCTTCGTCGGCAGAGGGCATGTCCGCCAGGCCTTCCAGCAGGGCCTTGTAATACAGCATGGTGCCGCCGACCAGCAGGGGAATCTTGCCGCGCGCACTGATCTCGGCCATCGCCGCCAGGGCATCGGCGCGAAACTCAGCGGCGGAATAGGTCTCCAGCGGGTCGCGAATATCGATCAGGCGATGGGGAAACTCGGCCAGCACGCTCTTTTCGGGCTTGGCCGTACCGATATCCATGCCCCGGTAGATCAGCGCCGAATCGACACTGATCAGTTCACACGGCAGGCAGCGCGCCAGCTCCAGGGCCAGATCGGTTTTCCCGGCCGCGGTCGGCCCCATGAGAAAGATGGCGGGTGGCAAGGCAGACATGCAGAACTCCCGGCGCGTACGCCTCAACGACCGCGCAGGAACAGCTTGTCCAGATCATCCATGCCCAGCTGGGTCCAGGTCGGGCGACCATGATTGCACTGACCACTACGCTCGGTCTGCTCCATGTCGCGCAGCAGGCCATTCATCTCAGGCAAGGTCAGACGGCGATTGGCGCGCACCGCGCCATGACAGGCCATGGTCGCCAACAGCTCATTGAGGTGAGCCTGGATGCGATCACTGGTACCATACTCGAGCAGATCGGCAAGCACATCGCGCACCAGCTGATTGGCTTCGGCCTGTTTGAGCAAGGCCGGAATCTGCCGGATAGCCAGACTTTCCTGACCCAGGCGCTGCAGCTCAAAGCCCAGCCGGGTAAACCAGGCGGCATGCTCCTCGGCGCAATCGGCCTCGCGCTCGCTGAGCGCCAGCGACTCGGGTACCAGCAGCGGTTGGCCCTTGAGCCCCTCGCACGCCATGGCGGTTTTCAGGCGTTCGTAGGTGATGCGCTCATGGGCGGCATGCATGTCCACCAGCACCAGGCCGACGGCATTCTCGGCGAGGATATACACCCCCTTGAGCTGCGCCAGGGCATAGCCGAGCGGCGGAATATCACCCTGTTCAGCAGGCAAGGCCGATGCCGCACCAGCAGTACCAAGCGGCGCAAAGTACTCGCGATAAGCCCCCTGGGCCTCTGCAACCGGCAATGCCGGCTGCGCCCGCGGCGCCTGATAACCACCCACAGGACGCCAGCTCGGCTCGGCAGTCGGACGTTCGAGCAGATTGGCGGCCAGACTCATCTCGCCCTGCGGGCCGAATTCGCCGGCCTCAAGACCCGTGGCGCGAACGACCTGCGTCACAGCCGCCGGAGCCGCCAGCTGATCCTCCGGCCGCACCTCGCCCAGCGCACGATGCAGGGTGCCGTAGAGGAAATCATGCACCATGCGGCTGTCGCGAAAACGCACCTCATGCTTGGTCGGATGCACGTTGACATCCACCACCGCCGGATCGATCTCAAGGAACAGCACGAAGGTAGGATGGCGACCGTTGTACAGCACATCGCGATAGGCCTGGCGAACCGCATGGGCGACCAGTTTGTCGCGGACCATGCGGCCATTGACGTAGAAATACTGCAGATCCGCCTGGCTGCGCGAGAAGGTCGGCAAACCGACCCAGCCCCACAGGTGCAGGCCGTTGCGCTCGATCTCGATGGGCAGCGCCTGTTCAAGGAACGCCGTGCCACAGACCGCGCCAACGCGGCGCGCACGCGCCTGGGCATCATGCGCCTCGTGCAGCGCCAGCACCGACTTGCCGTTGTGGCGCAGATGAAAGGCCACGTCGAAACGGGCCAGCGCCAGCTTCTTGATCACATCCTGCAGATGATCGAACTCGGTCTTCTCGGCGCGCAGGAACTTGCGCCGCGCCGGGGTATTGAAGAACAGGTCACGCACTTCCACCGTGGTACCGACCGGGTGCGCCGCTGGCTGCACGCGGGCCTCCATGTCACGGCCTTCGGTTTCCACCTGCCAGGCTTCGCTGGCCTGCGGCGTGCGCGAAGTCAGCGTCAGGCGCGACACCGAACTGATCGAGGCCAACGCTTCGCCGCGGAAACCGAGACTGTTAACAGCCTCCAGATCCTGCAAATCTCGAATCTTGCTGGTGGCGTGACGCGCGAGTGCCAGCGGCAGGTCATCGGCGGGAATACCACCACCATCGTCGCGCACCCGCAGCAACTTGATGCCGCCCTGTTCGACGTCCACATCAATGCGGGTTGCGCCGGCATCCAGGCAATTTTCCAGCAACTCCTTGGCCACCGAGGCGGGCCGCTCGACCACTTCGCCGGCAGCAATCTGGTTCGCCAGCCGCGGACTGAGCAGCTGGATACGGCGCAGCTCGGTCATGGCTGAACCGCCAGCGCGGTGGTCGGGATCTGCAGCACCTGACCGGCACGGATGTTGTCACTGCGCAGGCTGTTGGCCGAACGTAGGGAGGACAGGCTGACCTGATAGCGCTGGGCAATCAGCGCCAGGCTTTCGCCGGA
>CALMID010000473.1 GCA_937863915.1 uncultured Pseudomonas sp. | reverse complement strand
AACCCTCGGTTTAATAGTCGCGATTGCTGTGATCACGGCTGTTGGACTGTATTTATGGCGTCAGAACTACAAAGACGTCGCGCTCGAGCACATCGCCAGCGGTAACGGTCGCATCGAGGCGGTGGAGATCGATATCGCCGCCCGTCAGCCGGGCAGGGTCGCGGCGATCGAAGTGCGCGAAGGGGACCTGGTGCGCGCGGGTCAGTTGCTGGTGCGCATGGACACTGAATCGCTGCAGGCGCAACTGCGACAGGCTGAAGCCCGCGCCCGGCAGGCGGGAGATGCGGTGAGTACGGCACGCAGCCAACTGGCCCAGCGCGAGAGCGAGAAGGCCGCCATGCAGGCCCTGGTGGTGCAACGTCAGACCGAGCTGGCCGCCGCGCAGCGACGCGCCCAGCGCTTCGCCGATCTGCGCCAGCAATCCTTCATCTCGCAACAGCAACTCGATGACCAGACCGAAGCCGTGGATCGCGCCTCCGCCGCGCTGGCCGCCGCGCAGGCCCAGGTGGCGGCGAGTGACGCGGCGATTTCCACCGCCCGTAGCCAGATCCGGGGCAGCGAGTCGGCGGTGGACGCTGCGCGCGCCGAAGTGGAGCGCATCCGCACCGATATCGAGGACAGCGATCTCAAAGCCCCGCGCGATGGTCGCGTGCAACTGATCGTGGCGCGCCCGGGCGAGGTAGTGGGCGGCGGTGGGCGGGTGCTCAACCTGGTGGACCTGAAAGATGTGTACATGACCTTTTTCCTGCCGACCCGCGCAGTGGGGCGTGTCGCCGTGGGTAGCGAGGCGCGACTGGTGCTCGATGCCGTGCCGCAGTATGTGATTCCGGCACGCATTTCCTTCGTGGCGGATGTTGCGCAATTCACGCCCAAGACGGTCGAAACCCAGATCGAGCGCGAAAAGCTGATGTTCCGGGTGCGCGCGCAGATTCCGCCTGAGTTGCTGGAGAAGCATCTGGCGCAGGTCAAGACCGGCCTGCCCGGCATGGCCTACGTTAAGCTCGCTGGTGACGCCCCGTGGCCGCCGCAGTTGCAGGTGAGGCTGCCGGAATGAACCGCGTCGCCCCGCCCTCGTCCGCCCCGGTGGTTCGTCTGCAGGGGGTGAGCTTGAACTATCGCAAGGCCCAGGCGCTACGGGATATCGATCTCGATATCCCTGCCGGGGTGATGGCGGGCCTGATCGGCCCGGACGGGGTGGGCAAGTCCAGCCTGCTGGCCCTCATTGCCGGGGCGCGTGCCCTGCAGAGCGGACACATCGAGGTGCTGGGTGGCGACATGGCCAGCGCGCATTTTCGCGCCAAGGTGTGCCCACGCATCGCCTACATGCCGCAGGGACTGGGCAAGAACCTCTACCCGACCCTGTCAGTATTCGAGAATGTGGATTTTTTTGGCCGGCTGTTCGGGCATGACCGTGCCGAGCGCGAGCGGCGCATCGCGGCGCTGCTGGCCGCCACGGGGCTCGCACGGTTTGCCGATCGTCCTGCCGGCCAGCTCTCAGGCGGCATGAAGCAAAAACTCGGGTTGTGCTGTGCGCTGATCCACGACCCCGATCTTTTGATCCTTGATGAACCTACCACCGGCGTCGACCCGCTCTCGCGCCGCCAGTTCTGGGCGCTGATCGACGACATCCGCAGCGAGCGCCCCGGTATGAGTGTTCTGGTGGCCACCGCCTACATGGAAGAGGCCGCACGCTTCGACTGGCTGGCCGCTATGGACGCAGGAAGCGTGCTCGCCACCGGCACCCCGGCCGAGTTGCGCCAACGCACGGGCTGCGACACGCTGGAGCAGGCCTTCATCGAGCTGCTGCCCGAAGCACAACGCGCCGGTTACCGGCCGGTGGAAATCGTGCCGCACGCGGCCAGCGCCGAGGCTGATGTGGCCATCGAGGCGCGCGACCTCACCATGCGCTTCGGCGACTTCACGGCGGTGGACAGGGTGAATTTCCGCATCCGGCGCGGCGAGATATTCGGCTTCCTCGGCTCCAACGGCTGCGGCAAGACCACCACGATGAAGATGCTCACTGGGCTGCTGCCCGCAAGCGAGGGCGAGGCGTTGCTGTTCGGCAGGCCGCTAGACCCTCACGACCTGACCACTCGTCGTCGCGTCGGCTTCATGACCCAGAGCTTTTCGCTCTACGGCGAACTGACAGTACGCCAGAACCTGGTGTTGCACGCGCGTCTTTACGGCCTGCCGGAAGCCGACATCGCGTCTCGGGTGCAGGCCATGGCCGAACGTTTCGACCTCGCCGACATCCTGGATGCACTACCCGAGGCATTGCCTCTGGGTGATCGCCAACGCCTTTCGCTGGCGGTGGCGATGATCCACGGCCCGGAGATGCTGATCCTCGACGAGCCCACCTCGGGCGTGGACCCTGTGGCGCGCGACGCATTCTGGCGTGCGTTGATCGAGTTGTCGCGACGCGAGGGCGTGACGATTTTCATCTCCACCCACTTCATGAACGAGGCCGAACGCTGTGATCGCATCTCGCTGATGCATGCCGGCCAAGTGCTGGTCAGCGATACGCCGCAGGCCATCATGGCGGCGCGCGGTGCAAGCACGCTGGAGGACGCCTTTATCGCGCACCTGCAGGAGGCTGCCGGTGAGCCGCAGCAGGCGCGCAGCGGGCAGACAACCCCGTCTGCCTCGACCGTCACCCCAACTGTCACCCCGACGGTACCACTTCCGGCCGTCCGCAGTGCCTTCAGCCTGCGCCGGCTCTTGAGTTTCACTCGACGGGAGGCGCTGGAGCTTCGGCGCGATCCGATCCGCCTCAGCCTTGCAGCCCTGGGCAGCATCGTGCTGATGCTGGTGCTGGGCTACGGGATCACGCTGGACGTGGAGGACCTGACTTTTGCGGTGCTCGACCACGATCAGACCAGCATCAGCCGCGACTACAGTCTGAACCTGTCGGGTTCCCGCTATTTCGCGGAGCGCGCGCCGCTTGCCGACTACGCCGAGCTGGACAGGCGGATGCGCGCCGGTGAGATCAGCCTGGCGATCGAGATTCCGCCGGGGTTCGGACGCGACCTGCTGCGCGGCCGGCCCGTTCAGGTCGGCGCCTGGATCGATGGCGCCATGCCGCAGCGTGCCGAGACGGTACGCGGCTATGTGCAGGGCATCCACCAGCACTGGTTGGGAGAGCGTCTGCGCGAGGCGCTCGGCGATGCGGCAACGGCCCCGCTGGTCACGGTGGAGACGCGCTTTCGCTACAACCCCGACGTGCGCAGCCTGCCGGCCATGGTGCCGGC
>CALMID010000472.1 GCA_937863915.1 uncultured Pseudomonas sp. | reverse complement strand
GGGTGGGACGGGGCCGGCGGCTACGCCCCCACCGTGGGCATCCTGGGGGCGGGGATGGGGCTCATCCACGTGATGGAGAATCTCTCCGATCCCTCCAAGCTGGGTTCGGGCATCGCGGTGGCCTTCGTGGCCACCATCTACGGGGTGAGCTTTGCCAACCTGCTATTGCTGCCGATTGGCAACAAGCTCAAGACCCTGGTGCTGCAGCAGTCGCGTTATCGCGAGATGCTGCTCGAAGGCATTCTGTCCATTGCCGAAGGGGAAAACCCGCGCGCCATCGAGATGAAGCTGCAAGGCTTCGTGGAGTAGGGCGGTGAGTCGGCGGCGGCGTCACGAAGAGCATGAGAATCATGAGCGCTGGCTGGTGTCTTATGCCGACTTCATTACCCTGCTGTTTGCCTTTTTCGTTGTGATGTACTCAATCTCCTCGGTCAACGAGGGCAAATACAAGGTCCTGTCCGATACTCTGGTTGGTGTATTCAACCAGCCGGAACGTTCGACCAAGCCCATTGCCATTGGCGAAGAACCACCGCGTACGCTCTCGCCCGATCTGGATGCCGCCCCGGAAGGCGAGGAAAGTACGGGGGCTACCGATTCGCTGAACCAGATTGCCTTGAGTGTTCGCCAGTCATTCGGTGATCTGATCAAGTCCAATCAGTTGACCGTGCGCGGCAACGAGTTATGGGTGGAGATCGAACTGAACTCCAGCCTGCTGTTTTCCAGTGGCGATGCGGTGCCCAGCGAGGGTGCCTTTGCCATCATCGAGAAGATCGCGGCCATCCTCGCACCCTACGAGAACCCAATTCACGTTGAGGGATTTACCGATAACGTCCCGATCAGTGCTGGGCCTTATCCAAGCAACTGGGAGTTGTCGACGGCGCGGGCGGCGAGCATTGTCAGAATGTTGGCGCTCGATGGTGTAAGGCCAGGGCGCATGGCGGCCGTGGGATATGGCGAGTTCCAGCCGATTGCCGAGAATGACAGTGCCGAGGGACGTGGGCGCAATAGGCGTGTGGTGCTGGTGGTTTCGCGTAATCTGGAAATACGTCGTAGCGTGAGTGGTGTGGGCAGCGCCCATGCTCAGCCGGATGCTGCATTGCAGCGGGCTGGCACGCAACCTGCAGAAACACCCCAACTACCGGCGCAGCCTGAGGGCGCCGTCAATTCTTTGCCTCCGGCCAATTGATTGGCCGAGTGTCTCGGCAAACCAGGCCGCCGCCGAGAGGATCATGACCATGAGAGTGTGGGCTGTTGCGAATCAGAAAGGTGGTGTCGGCAAAACCACCACGTCGATTGCCTTGGCGGGCCTGTTGGCCGATGCCGGCAAGCGCGTGGTGGTGGTCGATCTTGACCCCCATGGTTCAATGACCAGCTACTTCGGTCATGATCCGGATGCTCTGGAACACAGTACCTACGATCTCTTCCTGCAGCAGGGCAACGTGCCGCGCGGTCTGCCGCAGCGTCTGCTTTTGCCTACCAGTCACGAGCGTATTTCCTTGTTGCCGTCCAGCACCGCATTGGCAACTCTGGAGCGCCAGTCTCCCGGACAGAACGGCCTGGGATTGGTCATCGCCAAAAGCCTGGCGCAGCTGTGGAACCAGTTTGATCACGCCATTATCGACAGTCCGCCCCTGCTGGGCGTGCTGATGGTCAACGCGCTGGCGGCCAGTCAGCAGCTGGTGATCCCGGTGCAGACCGAGTTTCTTGCGGTCAAGGGGCTGGAGCGGATGACCAATACCCTGACCATGATCAACCGCTCGCGCAAGCAGGCCTTGCCCTACACCATAGTGCCGACTCTGTTCGACCGCCGTACCCAGGCGTCGATGACGACCCTGCGTCTGTTGCGCAACACCTATCCCGAGCAGTTGTGGCAGGCCTATGTGCCGGTTGATACACGCCTGCGCGATGCCAGTCGGGCAGGGCTGACGCCGTCGCAGTTCGATGCCAACAGCCGCGGGGTGATCGCCTACCGCGCCTTGCTCAAGCATCTGCTGAGCCATCAACCGACTACTCAGGTGGCGTGATGGCTTGCATTGTTGTGTTCCGGCCCTCAAGTTGCCGATGCCTGCAGCCGATAGGTTGCACAGCTATCGCCAAAAGGTTGTCCCGATGAATCGCCCCCAGCGCCTCAATACCCGCTCCCAGCTGGCTCTGCAGAGCTATCTGGATGCGTTGTTGCAGGATGCTGCCAGCGAGCTGGAGGCTGCCGAAGCGACCGAGGTTGCGCCGATTATTGCCAATCCGACTGCCAGTACGGTTGACGATGCCGGTCTGGATGATTTTGCTGCAGCGGTGCTGGAGGAAGAGGTGCGCGATGCGCGCCGTCAGCCACAACCCTTGGCTCAGGTAGTCCCCCTGGGGGAGCGTATGGCCGCGCCGCTGAAAAGCGAGCTTGGTTTGCCCTCGCTGTTGCCCAGTCTGCTGCCGGTGGGCGAGCCTCCGGTTGTGGCCGAAGCTGTGCCGGCGGTGGTCGAGCCTGGCGTTGAGCCTCCCGGGCCGGTGGTGGTTGCTGCTGTTGAGGAGGCCGTGCCGGCAGCCAGTGCTCCCTGGGTGGAGCGCCCGAGCTGGGCGGATGAGTCCTTCGAGTGCCTGCTGTTCGATGTGGCGGGCCTGACCCTGGCAGTGCCTCTGATTTGCCTGGGTACCATCTACCCGCTGGCGGGTCAGGAATTGACGCCTTTGTTCGGCCAGCCGGACTGGTTTCTCGGTATCCTTCCGGGCCAGAGTGGCAACCTCAAGGTCATCGATACGGCGCGCTGGGTGATGCCGGAACGCTATCGTGACGAGTGCCGTGAGGGCCTGCAGTATGTGATTTCCATCGAGGGGTGCGAGTGGGGGCTGGCCGTGCATCAGGTCAGCCGCTCGATCCGCCTCGATCCGCGCGAGGTCAAGTGGCGCAGCCAGCGTACTCAACGTCCCTGGCTGGCGGGCACGGTCATCGAGCATATGTGTGCGCTGCTGGATGTCTCGGCTTTGGCCGAGTTGATTACGGCCAGCGACCGGCGCAAGACAAAGGTTTGACGAGCCCAATCAGAATTGGGCTTCTATAGTGATAACAAGCGGGTAGACCCGCATTTGCCGCCATTGGTGGTTTTGACGAGGCGAGGGAACAATGAAAAAGTCTTCTGCACAAGGTTCCGAAGATCCGATTCTGCAGTGGGTGACGTTCCGACTGGATAACGAAACCTATGGCATCAACGTGATGCAGGTGCAGGAAGTGCTGCGCTACACCGAGATTGCCCCGGTGCCGGGTGCGCCCAGCTATGTGCTGGGGATCATCAACCTGCGTGGCAACGTGGTCACGGTGATCGATACCCGTCAGCGCTTTGGTTTGATGCCGGCTCCGGTAACCGACAACACCCGTATCGTGATCATCGAGGCGGATAAGCAGGTGGTCGGCATTCTGGTCGACAGCGTGGCCGAAGTAGTCTATCTGCGGCAGTCTGAGGTGGAAACCGCGCCGAACGTGGGCAACGACGAGTCTGCCAAGTTCATCCAGGGCGTCTGCAACAAGAATGGCGAACTGCTCATTCTGGTTGAACTGGACAAGATGATGAGCGAAGAAGAGTGGTCTGAGCTGGACGGCATCTGATGCTCGAGATGGCGTTGGGCCTGCTGGGGCTGACCTGTGTCGGCCTGATCGGCGCCTGCGTGTGGCTGGCAGGGCGCCTGCGTGAGCAGGCGACGCTGCAGGCCGAGCGGGCTGCGGCCTATGACCAGCGCCTGAAAGAGCTGTCCCGGCGTCTGGATGCTTACCTGACCGGGAGCATCCGCATGGGCGAAGAACTGCACGAACTGCGTCGTGTGGTGGCGCCGCTGCCAGACAAGCTCAGCCAGATCGAACAGCGCGATCCAACCTCGTTATCCTTCACCCAGGCCGCCCGACTGGTCGGCATGGGGGCCAGCGTCGATGATCTGACGCATTCCTGCGGCCTGACCAAGGCCGAGGCGGAATTGGTCAGCCGTCTGCATCAAGCACGCAAAGCGTGATCCCCATCGTCGTTAATAGTGCTGCGCGCTCTTAACATGCGTTGTCCTCCTGCTAATGGTTCCAAGCCCCGCCTGACGCCTTGCCTAAGCTCAAAATAGAGGTAGGGAGGGCTGGAGCATGCTGCGCTTCTGTGGGTTGCTGCTGGCACTGGTAATGAGTTCGTTGCACGCCGCCGAGGCGCCTGTCGAGGTGGCGGGCGCGATGACGGTCAATGGCGCGCAGGCCAAACGTCTGCATGGGCTGGGTGCGGTGTTTGTCGATGTGCGACCGACTCGCCAGTGGTCCTGGGGACATGTCTGGGGCGCCGTGCACTTGGATCTGGCGGGCAACTTTGCCGAAATGGGCAATCAGGCCTGGCCGCGTCAGGTGCCATTGGTAGTCTACTGCGACAGCGAGGTCTGCCCGCGCAGTGCGCTGGCCGCGCAGATGCTGGTCGGCTGGGGCTATACGCAGGTCTATTACTACCGCGAGGGTTTCTTTGCCTGGCAGTTGCTGGACATGCCGCAGGGTCGTGGTCTGAAGGGTGAGCAGGTGGCTTTCAGGGCGTTGGCGGCGCCAGCCGTGGCAGGTCTGGAGTGACATCTTTTTCGCCGCTTTCGGCCGGGGTGAAGCCTGGCGGGCATTTGCCCCTGAGGTGCCAGGCGAAGGCGATGATCTCGGCAATGCAGCGGTACAGTGCCTCGGGAATGGCATCGCCCAGCTCCAGGCGGGCCAGCAGCTTGACCAGATCGGCATTCTCGTAGATCGGCACTTCATGCTCGCGGGCCAGGGCGAGAATCGCCTCGGCCAGTTCGTCATCGCCTTTGGCGGTCAGGCTGGGGGCATTGCTACCGTCGTATTGCAGGGCAATGGCCTGGCGATTGGGATGCTTGCTCATGCTTTCTCGTCGATCCAGCGTTGTTGCAATTGAGTTCGCGGCCCTTGTGGCGGCACGCCTTGCTGGCATCCCAGCTCGCCCACACTGAAACCGGCAGCGCTGATGCGTTCGCGCAGCCAGGGCAGTTCTGCGCTGGCCAGCTGTGCGGTACTGGCGCGTTCGGCCCATAGCTGACTGCTGAAACAGCCGCGCAGCAGTTGTGCCTGTACCTGCAGGGCGCCCAGCGGTTCCAGGTTGAAGGCCAGATCAATTCGCCAGAGTGTCTGGGGTTGGCCATTTTTCTGCTGTGCCGGGCTCTGTTCCTGTTCGATCTTTACCTGCAGGCTGGTGAACCCCTCAGCCTGGCGCAGCGGAATTTCCATCTGCCAGGTGGTCAGCTGGGTGCCATCGGCCAGCGTCTGGCTCTGGCCGAGGCTGGACAGCTGGTGCGTCTGCAGGCGGGAGACGGCCGCTGCGGCCAGTTTGAGCAATGCCTCAAGGTCGGTGTCTTCGTTGCCTTGCGCCAGCAGCCTGGCGGGTAGCGGGAAACCCGCGGGGCCGGCTTTGCCGGGGGCGGCACCACCGAGCATGCCGCGCAGCAGGCTGGGCAGGGTCTGGGTCAGCAGGTTGGCGCTGAGGTTGGCGCCCAGCGGGCTGCTCAGAGTCGACCCAACCGGCAATTGCGGCAGCAGTTGGGCGATCAGACGCAGCAGGTTGCCTTTCAGGTCCTGGGGCAGGCTCTGCTGGGCGCTGGGGCTCAGCAGGTGCGCCTCGAAAAAACTGCCACTCCCGGCCATGGCTTTGCCCAATTGCTCCGGGTTCTGCAGTTGTTTGAAGTCCGGCAGCTGATTGAGCAACTGACTGGCAGCTTTTTGCAGGTCCGGTGTCAGCTTGTTGCCGGACAACAGGTCGCTCAGGGGTTTCAGCAGCGTCTCCAGTGAGGTCTGCCTGCTTTGTTGCTGATTGAGTTGCTGCTGGATTTCCAGGCTGTCGAGCTGGGCGCTGGGTGGCAGGAACTGCAGGGTCTGGCTGTCGATCACCCGCGCGCTGAGCAGGCTGCCGATTGGCAGGGCTTGCGGGCTGTCGAGCTTGATCTGCTGGCCGGCCAGTTGTCCGGTAAGCAGGTTGGCCAGCACCCGGTACAGGTTTTGGCCGCTCTTGCCCGCCGTCTGCAGCTCGCTACTGATGACCCGTGCCTGTACCAGGCTGCCGGCCGGTGCGGCCTGGCTGCTCAGGCGGGTCAGCGCCGTGTCCAGTCCTGCCTGCAGGGTGGCGGACAGACGTTGCTCGGAGACGGCGGTGAGGGTCAGGCGCGTGCCTTCGGGCAGTGGCTGGTTGCTGGTGGCGGGCAATGTGGCCTGGCGGCCGTTGGCCAGGGTCATTTTCAGCAGCACCTGGAAGCTTTGCTGCTGCTCGCGCAGGCTGATGACTTCCGCCTGCACCTGTTCGCCGCTGGCCAGCAAGCCCTGCAGGGGCTGTAGCAGCTTGATCGCCAGCTCGGCCGCGGCGCTTGGCGGCGGCCGGCTGCTGGTCGGTGGCAAGGGGCGGGTGGCGCCGATTTCGGAGGTCATCGGGTTACAACCTGTTGAAAATGCCGGCTTCGGCGGTACAAGTGCGCTGTGTATAATCGCGCCCCGAGCATAGGCCGCCAGCGGTCTGTCTGGCTCGACCGCGCTGGAGCGGCACCCTGGGTGCGGCTTCAGTATAGCGGCCATGCCCCATCCGACTTGAGTGCAAAACGCCGTGCCAGCTACCTGTCGTCCTCTTCTCGAAGCCGTGGCACTCGCCTGTGAGCGTGATTGGCGCATGCTGTTCGAGGACTTGGCTTTCAGCCTGGCCGAAGGCGACATGTTGCAGATAGTCGGCCCCAACGGCAGCGGCAAGACCAGCCTGCTGCGTCTGATTGCCGGGCTGATGGAGCCCAGCAGTGGCGAGCTGCGCCTGTTCGGCGAGCCGCTGGCGCGTCAGCGTCATGAGCTGACCCGCAACCTGTTGTGGATTGGCCATGCCCCGGGAGTCAAGGGCCTGCTGACCGCCGAAGAAAATCTGGCCTGGCTCTGCGCCCTGCACCAGCCGGTCGAGCGCGAGGCCATCTGGCAGGCGCTGGCCGCCGTTGGCCTGCGCGGTTACGAGGATGTTGCCTGCCATCGCCTGTCCGCCGGCCAGCAGCGCCGCGTGGCGCTGGCCCGCCTGTATCTGCCGGCGCCGCCGCTGTGGGTACTGGATGAACCTTTCACCGCCCTTGATAAGCAGGGTGTGGCCCAGCTGGAGCTGCACCTGGCGCGCCATTGCGAGCAGGGTGGCTCGGTGGTGTTCACCACCCACCACAGCCTGGGACACCGACCGGCCAGCTACCGTGAACTTGACCTGGGGCAGTGGGCCGCATGAGCAACTTCTTTACCCTGCTGCTCGCCCGCGAAGCACGCCTTTTGTGCCGGCGTCCGGCTGAACTGGCCAACCCGCTGGTGTTCTTTGCGATTGTCATCGCCCTGTTTCCGCTGGCGGTCGGCCCGGAAAGCCAGCTGCTGCAGACCCTGTCGCCTGGCCTGATCTGGGTGGCGGCGCTGTTGGCCGTGTTGCTGTCGCTGGATGGCCTGTTTCGCAGTGATTTCGAGGATGGCTCGCTGGAACAGTGCGTCCTTTCGCCGCAACCCCTGCCACTCCTGGTGTTGGCCAAGGTGCTGGCACACTGGCTGTTCTCCGGCTTGGCGCTGGTGCTGCTGGCGCCGCTGCTGGCCCTGATGCTGGGGTTGCCGGGGCGTTGCCTGCCGGTGCTGCTGCTGCCGCTGCTGCTGGGCACGCCGGTGTTGAGCCTGCTGGGTGCAGTCGGCGCGGCACTGACGGTAGGGCTCAAACGCGGCGGTCTGCTTCTGGCGTTGCTGATTCTGCCGCTCTACATCCCGGTGCTGATTCTCGGCACGGGCGCCTTGCAGGCCTCCCTGCAGGGACTGCCGGCTACCGGTCAACTGCTATGGCTGGCCAGCCTGGCGGCGTTGACCGCTACCCTGACACCTTTTGCGATTGCTGCCGGGCTGAAAATCAGCCTGGCCGAATAGAAGAGTGAAGTCCCAGATGAATTGGACGTGGTTTCACAAGTGGGGTTCGCCCAAGTGGTTCTATGAGATGAGCGGCCGCTGGCTGCCCTGGCTGGCTGTCGCGGCGGTGCTGCTGCTGGCCGTTGGCCTGGTGTGGGGGCTGGCTTATGCGCCGCCCGAGAAATATCAGGGCAACAGCTACCGGATCATCTATATCCACGTGCCGGCGGCGTTTCTTGCCCAGTCCTGCTACCTGATGATGGCCATTGCCGGTGCAGTCGGCCTGATCTGGAAGATGAAGCTGGCCGACGTGGCCCTGCAGCAGGCGGCGCCCATCGGTGCCTGGATGTGCTTTATCGCGCTGGTCACCGGGGCCATCTGGGGCAAGCCGACCTGGGGCACCTACTGGATCTGGGATGCCCGGCTGACCTCGATGCTGATTCTGCTGTTCCTCTACTTCGGCATCATCGCCCTGGGCAATGCCATCAGTAACCGCGACAGCGCGGCCAAGGCCTGCGCGGTGCTGGCGCTGGTGGGCGCGGTGAACATCCCGATCATCCAGAAGTCGGTGGAGTGGTGGAACACCCTGCACCAGCCGGCCACCTTCAAGATCACCGGCAAGGCCAGCATGAATGCCGAGATGTGGCTGCCGCTGCTGATCATGGTGCTGGGCTTCTACTGCTTTTTCGGCGCCGTGCTGCTGATGCGCATGCGTCTGGAAGTGTTGCGCCGCGAGGCGCGGGCACGCTGGGTCAAGGATGAAGTCGCAGGTCTGGTCAAGGCGGGGAGCAAGTGATGAGTTTTGCCTCGTTCGGCGAATTTCTGGCCATGGGTAACCATGGTCCTTATGTCTGGTCGGCTTACGGCATCAGCCTGCTGGTGCTGGCGTTGAATGTGGTGCTGCCGATTCTGGCCCGGCGCCGTTACCTGCAAGACGAGGCGCGTCGTCTGCGCCGGGAGGAAGCGAAGTGAATCCGGTACGCAAGAAGCGCCTGTACATCGTCCTGGCCATTCTGGTCGGCGTCGGCGCGGCGGTGGCGCTGGCGCTCAGTGCGCTGCAGGAGAACATCAACCTGTTCTACACCCCGACCCAGATCGCCAATGGCGAGGCGCCGCAGGACACGCGCATCCGCGCCGGCGGCATGGTGGCCAAGGGTTCGGTCAAGCGTTCGGCCGATTCGCTGGATGTCGAGTTCGTCGTTACCGACTTCGCCAAGAGCGTGACCATTCGCTACCGCGGCATCCTGCCGGATCTGTTCCGCGAAGAGCAGGGCATCGTCGCTCTCGGCAAGCTGGATGCCGACGGCGTGCTGGTTGCCGATGAGGTGCTGGCCAAGCACGACGAGAACTACATGCCGCCGGAAGTGACCAAGGCCCTGAAAGAAAGCGGTCAGCTGGACGCCAATGGTCAACCGGCCGCCGCGGCCAAGGGAGAATAAGTGATGAACCCCACTCTGGTGCCGGAACTCGGCCACCTGGCGCTGATTCTCGCCCTGTGTTTTGCCCTGGTGCAGTCGACCCTGCCGCTGATCGGCGCCTGGCGCGGCGATCGCCAGTGGATGAGCCTGGGTGTGCCGGCGGCCTGGGGCCAGTTCGCCATGCTGGCGTTCTCCTTCGCCTGCCTCAGTCAGGCCTTTCTGGTCGATGACTTCTCGGTGGCTTATGTCGCCAGCAACTCCAACACGGCGTTGCCGTGGATGTTCAAGCTCAGTGCGGTGTGGGGTGCCCACGAGGGTTCGCTGCTGCTGTGGGCGCTGATTCTCGGTGGCTGGACCTTCGCCGTGTCTGTGTTCTCCCGGCAGTTGCCTGAGCCGATGCTGGCCCGAGTGCTGTCGATCATGGGCATGATCAGCGTCGGTTTCCTGCTGTTTTTGATCATCACCTCCAACCCCTTTGCCCGCCTGTTGCCGGATACTCCGGCCGACGGCCGTGACCTCAATCCGCTGCTGCAGGACTTTGGCCTGATCGTCCATCCGCCGATGCTCTACATGGGCTATGTCGGTTTCTCCGTGGCCTTTGCCTTTGCCATCGCCGCGCTGCTGGGCGGTCGTCTGGATGCGGCCTGGGCACGCTGGTCGCGACCCTGGACCATCATTGCCTGGGCCTTCCTCGGCATCGGTATCGCCCTGGGTTCCTGGTGGGCCTATTACGAGCTGGGCTGGGGCGGCTGGTGGTTCTGGGACCCGGTGGAAAATGCCTCGTTCATGCCCTGGCTGGTGGGCACGGCGCTGATCCACTCGCTGGCGGTGACCGAGAAACGCGGCGTGTTCAAGAACTGGACCGTGCTGCTGGCGATCGCCGCCTTCTCCCTGAGCCTATTGGGCACCTTCCTGGTTCGCTCCGGCGTGCTGACGTCGGTGCATGCCTTCGCCGCCGATCCGGAGCGGGGGGTGTTCATTCTTGGCTTCCTGCTGGTGGTGGTCGGTGGTTCGCTGACCCTGTTCGCCCTGCGCGCGCCGGTGGTCAAGAGCAATGTCGGTTTTGCCCTGTGGTCGCGGGAAACCTGGCTGCTGGTCAACAACCTGGTACTGGTGGTGACTGCGGCGATGATCCTGCTGGGCACCCTCTATCCGCTGATCCTCGATGCGCTTTCCGGCGCCAAGCTGTCGGTCGGCCCGCCGTATTTCAATGCCCTGTTCCTGCCGCTGATGGCGCTGCTGATGGCCGTGCTGGCGATCGGCCTGCTGGTGCGCTGGAAGGACACGCCGGTCAGGTGGCTGGTGGGCATGCTGACGCCGGTGCTGCTGGCCAGCGTGGCGCTGGCGGTAGTCGCCAGCCTGCTGTTCGGCGAGTTCAACTGGGCGGTGCTGGCGGTGTTCCTGCTGGCCGCCTGGGTGGTGCTGGCCGGTGTGCGCGACCTTCTCGACAAGACCCGCCACAAGGGCCTGCTCAAGGGGCTGCGCAGCCTGTCGTCCAGTTACTGGGGCATGCAGCTGGCCCACGCCGGCATTGCCGTGTGCGCCATCGGTATCATGCTGGTCAGTCACTTCAGTGCCGAGCGCGACCTGCGCATGGAGCCGGGTGATTCGGCCGAGCTGGCCGGTTATCGCTTTGTCTTCGAGGGTGCCGAGCATCACGAAGGCCCTAACTACACCTCCGACCGGGCCACCGTACGTGTGCTGGTGGGCAGTGAAGAGGTGGCCGTGCTGCACCCGGAGAAGCGTCTGTACACCGTGCAGCGCATGCCCATGACTGAAGCCGGCATCGATGCCGGCTTCACCCGCGACCTGTATGTCGCGCTGGGTGAACCGCTGGAGCAGGGCGCCTGGGCTGTGCGTCTGAACGTCAAGGCGTATGTGCGCTGGATCTGGCTGGGTGGCCTGATGATGGGCCTGGGTGGCGTGCTGGCGGCCTGTGACCGGCGCTACCGGGTCAAGGTGAAAACGCGCGTGCGCGAAGCATTGGCACTCAATGGAGCTTCTGCATGAAACGGGCAATCCTGCTGCTGCCGTTGCTGGTCTTTCTCGGCATGGCGGTGTTTCTCTATCGCGGCCTGTTTCTTGATCCGTCCGAGTTGCCGTCGGCCCTGATCGACAAGCCGTTGCCGGCGTTCAGCCTGCCGGATCTCAAGGATGCCCAGCGCACCCTGACCCAGAACGACCTCAAGGGGCGCCCGGCGCTGGTCAATGTCTGGGCGACCTGGTGCCCGACCTGCAAGGCCGAGCACCAGATGCTCAATCGCCTGGCGCAGCAGGGCGTGGTCATCCACGGCGTCAACTACAAGGATGACGCGGCAGCGGCTCGCCAATGGCTGAGCGACTACCGCGATCCCTACACGCTGAACGTGATGGATACCGAGGGAGCGCTCGGCGTCAATCTGGGCGTCTACGGCGCGCCGGAAACCTTTCTGATCGATGCCCAGGGCGTGATTCGCCACAAGTATGTCGGTGCCATCGACGAGCGTGTGTGGCGCGAGGAGCTGGCGCCACGCTACCAGGCACTGCTCGACGAGGTGAAGCCGTGAAGAAACTGCTCTGTGGCCTGCTGCTGGGCTTCAGCCTCAGCAGCGTTGCGCTGGCGGCCATCGATACCTACGAGTTCAAGGATGAAGGCGAGCGTCAGCGCTTCCGTCAGCTCACCGAAGAACTGCGTTGCCCCAAGTGCCAGAACCAGAACATCGCCGACTCCAATGCGCCGATTGCCATGGACCTGCGCCGCGAGATCTACCGCATGTTCGCCGAGGGCAAGAGCAATGCCGAGATCGTCGAGTTCCTGGTCGATCGCTATGGCGATTTCGTCCTCTACAACCCGCCACTGTCGAGCAAGACCCTGCTGCTCTGGTACGGCCCGGCGGGGTTGCTTGGGCTGGGCGTATTGACCCTGGGCGTGATTGTCTGGCGCCGTCGCCGCGGCGCGGCCAGTGCCGCTGCTTCTGACCTGTCGGCCGAGGAGCGCGAGCGCCTGGCTCAACTGCTGGATAACCAACTGCTGGATAAGAAGTGATGATCGATTTCTGGTTGCCCGCCGGCCTGCTGTTGCTGGTGGCGATGTCCTTTCTGTTGGTTCCTCTGCTGCGTGGTCGCAAGGCTCAGGCCGAAGAGGATCGCACCGCACTGAACGTGGCGCTCTATCAGGAACGTGTGGCCGAGCTGCAGGCGCAGCAGGCCGCCGGCACCCTCAATGCTGAGCAACTGGCGGCCGGCCAGGCCGAAGCCGCCCGTGAGCTGCTGGCCGATGCCGAGCGTGAAGAGGCGGCGCAGCGCCGTCTGGGGCAGTGGCTGCCGCTGGCGTCGGCACTGCTGGTGCCGGTGCTTGGCCTGGGCCTGTACCTGCAGTGGGGTGGCCTGGATCAGGTGCAGCAGAGTCGCGAGCTGGCGCAAATGGCGCCACGTAGCATGTCGGAGATGACCGAGCGTCTGGAGCAGAGCGTCAAGAGCCGTCCTGAAGACCCCGAGGGCTGGTATTTCCTCGGCCGTACCTACATGGCGCAGGAGCGCGCTGCTGATGCCGCCAAGGCGTTTGCCGAAGCGGTCAGGCTCGCCGGGCGTGAGCCGGCGCTGCTCGGACAGTGGGCACAGGCGCAGTATTTCGCCCAGAACAAGCAGTGGAGCGAGAGCCTGCAGCAACTGACCGATGAGGCGCTGCAGGCCGATCCGGAAGAGGTGACCAGCCTGGGGCTGCTCGGTATCGCCGGCTACGAGGCCGGACGCTATGCCGATGCGGTGCGTTACTGGGAACGTCTGGTGGCGGCGCTGCCGGCCGAAGACCCGTCGCGTGAGGCTATTCAGAGCGGTATCGCCCGTGCCCGCGAGCAGCTGGGCGATGCGGCGCCCGCCGTGGCTACGGTCTCTGCGCCGGCAGCGGCCAGCCTCAAGGTCAGGGTCGAGCTGGATGCTGCGCTCAAGGACAAGGTGCAGCCCGGTGATGCGGTGTTCGTCTTCGCCCGTGCCCTGTCCGGCCCGCCCATGCCGCTGGCGGTCAAGCGCCTGACGGTAGCCGATTTGCCGGCCGAGGTGAGCCTGAGTGACAGCGATGCGATGATGCCGCAGCTGAAATTGTCGAAATTCCCCCAGGTGCAGCTGGTGGCGCGGGTGTCGCGTGCCGGCAATGCCACGGCTGGTGAATGGATCGGACGCAGCGCGAGTGTTTCCAGTCAGAGCACCGAGCAACAGTCCGTGCGCATCAGCGAGGCCGATCAGCGCTAAGCATCGCTCAGGAAAAAGCCCGCCAACCGGCGGGCTTTTTTATGCGGCGTCAGATCGGCGGTCGGGTGAACAGGGCGCTGCCGCAGCGGCTGCAGAAGCTGGCATTGGCCTCGTGTTCGGCTTTCGGGCAGCACGGGCAGGGCTGTTTGAGCACGCCATCGTTGCGCATGGCGTTGCTCAGTTCGGCGGTGAAAATGCCGGTGGGCACGGCGATCACGGCGTAACCGGTGATCATCACCAGGCTGGCGACGGCCTGGCCGAGCGGGGTTTTGGGGGTGATGTCGCCAAAGCCGACGGTGGTCAGGGTGACGATGGCCCAGTAGATGCTCTGGGGAATGCTGGTAAAGCCATTGGCCGGGCCTTCGATCACGTACATCACGGCGCCGAACACCACGACCATGCTGGCGATGCTGACGAAAAACACGGTGATCTTCTGCCGGCTGCTGCGTAGCGCCGTGAGCAGGAAGTTGGCCTGGATCCGGTACTGGCGCAGCTTGAGCACGCGGAAGATCCGCAGCAGGCGCAGGATGCGCACCACCATCAGGTATTGCGAGGCGGGGAAGAACAGCGCCAGCAGGCTGGGCAGTACCGCGAGCAGGTCAATCAGGCCGAAGAAGCTGAAGGCATAGCGTAACCGCTTGGGCGAGCAGTACAGGCGGGTCAGGTACTCGGCCGCGAAGATCAGGGTAAACCCCCATTCCAGCAGGGTTAGAGCGGTGCCAAAGCGCTGCCGGTAGCTTTCCACGCTGTCGACCAGCACCACCGCCAGGCTGGCGAGGATCAGGACAAACAGCCAGGTATCGAAGCGCCGGCCGGCGGCGCTGTCGTATTCGAAGATGATCTTGTAGAGGCGTTCGCGCAGCGGCAGGTGATTCATGGTCGGATGTCGTTCAGCGGGACATCGAACAAGACTAACCCCGGCTTTACCGGATTGCCTATGCGACTGCGCCTGGCCGGAGCCAGGCGCAGTTGACCGGGATCAGGCGGGGTTCAGATGGCTTGCTGTCCGGCGTTGAGCTGGTGCTCTTCGCCAGCGTAATAGGCGCGGACTCGTGGGTTCATCACGGCAAACCACAGCGGCGGGATCAGTGCCAGCACCACCATGCCGGCATAGCCATTGGGCAGCTGCGGGCTTTCGTCGTAGTGGCGCAGCACCTGGTAGCGGCGCTTGGCGTAGGCGTGGTGGTCGGAGTGGCGTTGCAGGTGGAAGAGAAACAGGTTGGTCAGCAGGTAGTTGCTGTTCCACGAGTGGTTGGGGTTGGTCCGCTCGTAGCGGCCGTTGTCAAGCTTGCGCCGGTGCAGGCCGTAGTGCTCCAGGTAGTTGACGATCTCCAGCAGGGTGAACGCCACGAAGCTCTGGCCCAGGAAGAACAGCGCGCCCAGCCAGCCAAAGGCGATCGTGAAACCGAGCAGGAAAACGCCACTGAGGGCATACCACCAGATCAGTTCATTGTGCCGCGACAGCGGGCTCAGGCCTTTGCGCTTGAGGCGTTCGGCCTCCAGCTTCCAGGCGTTGAGGAAGTTGTGCTTGTAGGCATGCGGCAGGAAGCTGTAGAGGCTCTGGCCGTAGCGGGACGAAGAGGCGTCTTCGGGGGTCGATACGTGCACATGGTGACCGCGTACATGCTCGACCTTGAAGCCCGCGTAGCAGACGGCGGCCAGCAGCAGGCCACCGGCATTCTGTTCCAGGGCGGAGTCCTTGTGCACCAGCTCATGGGCAACGGTGATGCCGATGCCGCCCATGATGATGCCCGCCGAGAGCACCCAGCCCAGTTGGCCGATCCAGCTCCAGGCGCTGTAAGTGGCCAGAATCCAGCCTGACCACAGGAGCATGCCGAGCAGGCCGGCGACGCTGGCCAGCGTCAGCCAGCGGTAATACGCCTGCTGTTCCATCACCGGGACCTGTTGCGTCTCGTCCGGGTTGGCCGGATCGCGGCCGATGATTGCGTCCAGAACCGGAATCAGGCCGAAGATCACCAGCGGCACAAGGAAAGCCCAGGCATCGGGGTTGGCGCTGTTCAGTGAGAGCTTGTAGCTCAGGGGCAGCAGGGCGACCGGGATCACCCAGAACCAGTAGCCGATGCTCTTCAGGGCAAGCATCCAGTTGGAAGGCAGGCGTTCGAACATGGTGGCAGGTCTCCAGTTTCTTGTTATAGGGATTGTCCGACAATCCTACAAATAGCCATTGAGTTCGTGCAAACCTTCGATGGGCGGTCGTCAGGCTTGGTCGAAGAGGGCCCTGTGATAAACTGCGCGCCACTCCAGAAGGCCCCTCCAGTAAGGAACAGCATGACCTTCAAGGCACCGGACAGCCTCGCCGAACAGATTGCCCAACACCTGGCTGAGCGCATCATCCGCGGCGAGCTCAAGGAACGTGAGCGCATTCAGGAGATCAAGGTGACCCAGGCGCTGAATGTCAGTCGCGGCTCGGTACGCGAGGCGCTGCTGATTCTGGAACGGCGCCATCTGATCACCATCCTGCCGCGTCGGGGTGCCCAGGTGTCCGAGCTGACCCCGCAGCATGTGGCCAACCTCTACGAGCTGGTGATCTACCTCTACATCAAGCTGGGCCTGGCCGTTGCACGTGGCTGGCAGCAGGAGAGCGACCTGCAGCCGTTTCTGGTCATTCAGCAACGCCTGGTCGACAGCATGCAGCGCGAGGACATCAATGCCTTCGTCGAGAGCAGCTTCGATGTGATGCGCGCGTCCTTCCCGTTCGCCAACAACCTGTATTTGCAGGAAACCCTGGAGAATCTGCTGCCGGCCATCAGTCGCACCTATCACCTGGCGCTGGAGCGGCGTAAGGGCGAGATGGCGCAGTTCGTCAGCACCTTCGCCAGCCTGCTGCAGGCCGTGATTGCCCGTGACGAGGTGGCGGTGCGCGATGTGCTGGACGCCTATGGCGAGCACAACAGAGCGCTGGTGCTGATGGCACTGGCCGAGCGCTGAGGTCGGTATGCGCCTCAAGTGCATCAGGCTGGCGGGCTTCAAGTCCTTCGTCGATCCGACCACGGTCAACTTTCCCAGCAACATGGCGGCGGTGGTCGGGCCCAACGGCTGTGGCAAGTCCAACATCATTGACGCCGTGCGCTGGGTGATGGGCGAAAGCTCGGCAAAGAACCTGCGCGGCGAGTCGATGACTGACGTCATCTTCAACGGCTCCAATACCCGCAAGCCGGTGACCCAGGCCTCTATCGAGCTGATCTTCGACAACAGCGACAACTCGCTGGTGGGCGAGTACGCGGCCTTTGCCGAAATCTCCATCCGCCGCCGGGTGACCCGCGACGGACAGAACACTTACTTTCTCAACGGCACCAAGTGCCGGCGTCGCGACATCACCGACATCTTCCTCGGCACGGGCCTGGGGCCGCGCAGCTACTCGATCATCGAGCAGGGCATGATCAGCAAGCTGATCGAGGCCAAGCCCGAGGATCTGCGCAATTTCATCGAGGAAGCCGCCGGCATCTCCAAGTACAAGGAGCGCCGCCGCGAGACCGAGAGCCGCATCCGCCGCACCCACGAGAATCTGGCGCGCCTGACCGACCTGCGCGAGGAGCTGGAGCGCCAGCTCGAACGCCTGCACCGTCAGGCCCAGGCCGCCGAGAAATACCAGGAATACAAGGCCGAGGAACGCCAGCTCAAGGCCCAGCTGGCCGCGCTCAAGTGGCAGGCACTGAACCAGCAGGTTGGCAGCCGCGAGGCGGTGATCGGCGATCAGGAAGTGGCCTTCGAGGCGCTGGTGGCCGAGCAGCGCAGTGCCGATGCCAGCATCGAGCGCCTGCGTGACGGTCATCACGAGCTGTCCGAACGTTTCAATCAGGTCCAGGGGCGCTTCTACTCGGTGGGCGGTGATATCGCCCGGGTCGAGCAGAGCATCCAGCACGGTCAGCAGCGTCTGCGTCAGCTGCAGGACGACCTGCGCGAGGCGGAGCGCGCGCGCCTGGAAACCGAATCGCACCTGGGTCATGACCGCACGCTGCTGGCGACCCTCGGTGAAGAGCTGGACATGCTTGCCCCCGAGCAGGAAATGAGCGCCGCGGCGGCCGAGGAAGCCAGTGCCCAGCTGGAAGAAGCCGAAGGCGCCATGCACGCCTGGCAGGAGCAGTGGGACGGCTTCAACCAGCGCAGCGCCGAACCGCGGCGGCAGGCCGAGGTGCAGCAGTCGCGCATCCAGCAGCTGGAGCAGGCGCTTGAGCGTGTGCAGGAGCGCGAGCGACGCCTGCAGGACGAGCAGGCGCAGCTGGCGGCCGACCCGCAGGATGCGGCGATTCTTGACCTCAGTGAACAGCTGGCCTGCGGCGAACTGACCCTGGAAGAACTGCAGCAAGCCGAAGAACAGCAGGCCGAACGCCTGCACAGCCTGCGCGAGGAGCTGCAGCAGGCCCAGCAGGCCCAGCAGCAGGCGCAGGGCGAGTTGCAGCGCCTGAATGGCCGCATCGCTTCGCTGGAGGCCTTGCAACAGGCCGCGCTGAACCCCGGCAAGGGCGCCGCCGAGTGGCTGCGCGAGCAGCAGTTGGCCAGTCGGCCGCGTCTGGCCGAAGGGCTGCGGGTGGAAAGTGGCTGGGAACTGGCGGTGGAAACCGTGCTCGGTGCCGACCTGCAGGCCGTGCTGCTGGACGATTTCAACGGCCTCGACCTCAAGGGCTTCGATCAGGGTGAGTTGCGTCTGGTCAGTGCGCCGCGCCACGGCACTCGGGTGGCTGGCAGCTTGCTGGACAAGGTCGAGGCCAGTCTGGATCTGAGCCCGTGGCTGGGCCGGGTGCGTCCGGTCGAAACCCTGGAGGAGGCGCTGGCCCAGCGTGGCCAGCTGGCCGAGGGCGACAGCCTGATCAGCCGTGACGGCTACTGGGTTGGCCGGCATTTTCTGCGGGTGCGCCGCGCCAGTGCGGCCGAGAGTGGGGTGCTGGCCCGTGGCCAGGAACTGGAGCGCCTGCAGGCCGAGCGTGATGAGCGGGAAATGGCCCTGGCCGAGCTGGAGGAGCGCCTGCAGAGCCTGCGTAGCCGCCAGCAGCAGCAGGAGCAGCAGCGCGAGGAGCAGCGTCGTCGCCTGCAGGACGAATCACGTCGCCATGGCGAGCTGAAGGCGCAGCTGTCGGCGCAGCAGGCCAAGGTCGAGCAGTTGACCCTGCGCCGGCGTCGCCTGCAGGAAGAGCTGGCTGAGCTGGCCGAGCAGCGGGCGCTGGAGCACGAGCAGCTGGGCGAAGCACGGCTGACCCTGCAGGATGCGCTGGATGCCATGGCCAGCGACACCGAGCAGCGCGAGTTGCTGCTGGCCACCCGTGATCAGTTGCGCGAGCGCCTCGATCGTGTTCGCCAGGAGGCGCGTCAGCACAAGGATCATGCCCATCAGCTGGCCGTGCGCCTGGGCTCGATCCGCGCCCAGCACGAATCCACGCGCCAGGCGCTGGAACGCCTGGAGCTGCAGTTCGAGCGTGCCATCGAGCGTCGTGAACAGCTCAGCCTCAATCTGGAGGAGGGCGAAGCGCCACTCGAAGAGCTGCGCATCAAGCTCGAAGAATTGCTGGAGCGACGCATGAGCGTCGAGGAAGAACTCAAGCTGGCGCGTCTGGCCCTGGAAGATGCCGACCGCGAGCTGCGCGATGCCGAGAAACGCCGCAGCCAGGCCGAGCAACAGGCGCAACTGCTGCGTGGCCAGCTGGAGCAGCAGCGCATGGACTGGCAGGCGCTCAATGTGCGGCGCAAGGCCCTGGCTGACCAACTGGCCGAGGATGGCTATGACCTGCATGGCGTGCTGGCCAGCCTGCCGGCGGAGGCCAGCGAGAGCGTCTGGGAACAGCAGCTGGAGCAGCTGGCCGGGCGCATCGCCCGTTTGGGCGCGATCAACCTGGCGGCGATTGACGAATACCAGCAGCAGTCCGAGCGCAAGCGTTACCTGGACGCGCAGAACGATGACCTGGTCGAGGCGCTCGATACCCTGGAAAACGTCATCCGCAAGATCGACAAGGAAACCCGCAACCGCTTCAAGGACACCTTCGATCAGATCAACAGTGGCCTGCAGGCGCTGTTCCCCAAGGTGTTCGGTGGCGGCCACGCCTATCTGGAACTGACTGGCGAAGATCTGCTCGATACCGGTGTGGCGATCATGGCGCGCCCGCCGGGCAAGAAGAACAGCACCATCCACCTGCTTTCCGGTGGCGAGAAGGCACTCACCGCGCTGGCGCTGGTGTTTGCCATCTTCAAGCTCAACCCGGCGCCATTCTGCATGCTCGACGAGGTGGACGCGCCGCTGGACGATGCCAACGTCGGTCGCTACGCGCGGCTGGTGAAAGAGATGTCGGCCACTGTGCAGTTCATCTACATCACCCACAACAAGATCGCCATGGAAATGGCCGATCAGCTGATGGGCGTGACCATGCACGCACCC
>CALMID010000471.1 GCA_937863915.1 uncultured Pseudomonas sp. | reverse complement strand
CCTGCAGGACATCCAGGGCCTTGGCAGCACGCCGGATTTCGCTCCCAAGCCCTAGCTATCGGCCTCATCGAGACAATCAACCACGCGCGCTCACCGGCTCGACTAGGCTTAAGCCTGTCCCCCCGTGGAGTCCGCGCCATGTTCATTCCCACTGTTCTGCAATGCCTGCTGGCGGCTTATGCCTGTGCCTGTAGCGGTTGTGACGGCGAGTCCAGCGTGCATTGACAGCCGTTTGAGGCAGCCAGAAACCCATGCCCCTGCAATCGATCTGCGTGTTCTGCGGCGCCAGCCTCGGGCATGACCCGGCCTACCAGCAGGCGGCCGAAGCCCTCGGCCGTACCCTGGCCGAACGCGGCCTCCGCCTGATCTATGGCGGCGGCGAAGTCGGCCTGATGGGCAAGCTGGCCGATGCCGTGCTGGCCGCCGGTGGCGAGGTGATCGGCATCATTCCGCAGAGCCTGCAACGCTCGGAAATCGGCCACAAGGGCCTGACCCGCCTGGAAGTGGTCGACGGCATGCACGCGCGCAAGGCGCGCATGGCCGAACTGAGCGACGCCTTCATCGCCCTGCCTGGCGGCCTCGGCACCCTGGAGGAGCTGTTCGAGGTGTGGACCTGGGCTCAGCTCGGTTATCACAGCAAGCCCCTGGGCCTGCTGGATGTCGCCGGTTTCTACCAGGGCCTGAGCGCCTTTCTCGATCAGACCGTCGGCGCCGGCTTTATCCGCCCACCCCATCGCGGCCTGCTGCATCAGGCCGAAGACCCGGCGCAACTGCTTGATCTGCTGCAACAGCAACAGGGCACCGTCACCCCCAAATGGGATGCACGGCAACCGATCTGAACAAACGAGTCCCAAAGCCAACCCACGCTGAAGAAACTGCCCGCAGTGATCTGGAGCATGGCCAAGCGCCCCGGAGCCTCGCTACTCTTGCAGAGTACGTTTACCCGCACCGTGCAGCTCGGGCGTACTGCCAGGGATCTGCAATCCATACGAGGACAAGGCAATGAGCAAGCATCACAAGGACGCAGCGGCCGGCAAGGCAACCGCCGGCGAGAAACTGTCACGCAAGGAGTACGACAAGGAACTCAAGCGCCTGCATGTGGAACTGGTGAAACTGCAGAACTGGGTACAGGCCAAGGGCCTCAAGGTCATCGTGGTCTTTGAAGGCCGTGACGGAGCCGGTAAAGGCGGCACCATCAAGGCGCTGACCGAGCGGGTCAGCCCACGGGTGTTCCGCGTGGTCGCGCTGCCGGCGCCAACCGAGCGGGAGAAGAGCCAGATGTACGTGCAGCGCTACATCCAGCACTTCCCGGCGGCCGGTGAAGTGGTGATCTTCGACCGCAGCTGGTACAACCGCGCCGGCGTCGAGCGGGTCATGGGCTTCTGCAGCGACGAGCAGGCCGACAAGTTCCTCAAGGCCGTGCCACTGGTGGAAAAGGCCATGGTCGAATCCGGCATCATCCTCATCAAGTACTGGCTGGAAGTCAGCCAGGAAGAACAGGAACGGCGCCTGCGCGATCGCATCGAAGACGGCCGCAAGACCTGGAAACTCACGCCCATGGACGTCAAGTCGTTCACCCGCTGGGACGACTACACCCAGGCCCGCGATGCCATGTTCGCCGCCACCGACACCAGCTGGGCGCCCTGGTTCATGGCCCACTCCGAGGACAAGAAGCGCGTGCGCCTGAATATCCTCAGCCATCTGCTGGAGCAGGTGCCCTACGAGGATCTGCCGGCAGAGAAGGTCAAGCTGCCCAAGCGCGGCAAACCCAAGGTCAAGGCCAAGCCCTACCCGTTCAAGCTGGTGCCCGCGCGCTTCTGAGCAGAGCCAAGACAGGCGGAGCCAGCCCCGCCTGTCTGCTCAGCTGGCCTACACTGCAAAAAGTGCCACCTGCAGGAGCCGCCATGCCGATACGCCAGATAATGCCTGTTCTGCTGCTAAGCCTGCTCAGCCTGCCACTGCAGGCTGAGCCGCTGCTGCGCATCCTTGCCTGGCCCGGCTATGCCGACCCGGACCTGGTGCGCACCTTTGCCGAACAGGAGGATGTCGAGGTCGAAGTCACCCTGGTGGGCAGCGACGACGAGCTGCGCCAGAAGCTCACCGCCGACAACGGCAGCCACTACGACGTGATTGCCGCCAACACCTCGGAAATCCGCCACTTCACCGAGCAGCAGCTGCTCCAGCCAGTGCGCCTGGACAACCTGCCCAACCGCAATCGCCAGTTGCGCCAGTTCCGCCAGCTCAGCGACATCCCCGGTCTGCTCAAGGATGGCGAGGCCTACGGCATCCCCTATACCTACGGCGAAATGGGCCTGATCTACAACCGCGACCTGGTCACCACGCCACCCGACTCGCTCAGCAGCCTGTGGGACCCGCGCTGGCAAGGCCAGGTGCTGGCCTATGACGGCAGCAGCCACAACTTCTCCCTGACGCGCCTGAAGCTGGGCAAACCGCCCTTCACCATCCCCCAGGCCGACCTCGGCGAAACCCTGCAGCAACTGGTGGCCCTGCGCCGCAACGTGCTGGGCTTCTACAGCCTGCCGGAAGAGTCGGTAACCCTGTACCAGCGCCACAAGGTCGCCCTGATCCTGGCCAACTACGGTCGCCAGCAACTCAAGCTGCTGCGCGATGCCGGTGCCAACGTCGACTACGTACTGCCCCGCGAAGGCGCCCTGGCCTGGCTCGACTGCTGGGCCATCAGCCGGGCCACGCCACAACGGCGCCTGGCCGAACGCTGGATCGACTACAGCCTGGACCCTGCGGTCAGCCGGGCCCTGAGCGAACGCCAGGGACTGGGCAACACCCTCGAACCCTTGCCCGGCGGCAGCAACGCACCGCTGCTGATCTGGTTGGAACCAGTGGAAAACGCCGAGCAGCGCGCCCGGCTGTGGCAGCGCATTGTCGCCGGTGAACGCCCGGAGAACCTGACCCGCCCATGAAGCCTGCCTGTCCATGAAGTACGCATTTCCATGAAGCTCACATTCCCATGAAGCCGACACTGCCATGAAGCTTGGCATCAGCGTCAAACTCACCGCGCTGCTCAGCCTGTTTGGCCTGCTGCTGACCGGCCTGGCCAGCTATTACCTGTTCAGCAGCAGTCAGCAGATTCTGATCGACGCGGCCAAGCGTGACCTGCAGACCGCCAACCAGGTGCTGGGACGCAACCTGCAACTGAGCCTGCAGGGCTTTGCCAATGACGCCCGGGTGCTGGCCG
>CALMID010000470.1 GCA_937863915.1 uncultured Pseudomonas sp. | reverse complement strand
CCGCAGTCGGTGCCGATCACCGGCACGCCGGCGGCCATGGCCTCCAGCAGCACCATGCCGAAAGGCTCGTGGTCGGAGCTCAGGGCGAACAGGTCGAAGGCCTTGAAGTAGCGCCGGCCGCCGGCCACCTGACCGAGAAAACGCACGCTTTCAGTCACGCCCAGCTCGGCGGCGAGGTGCTTCAGCGAAGCCTCCAGCTTGCCGCTGCCCATGATCGCCAGCAGGCTGCCGGCGGGCAGCTGCGGCAGCGCCTGGGCGAAGCCGCGGATCAGGGTGGCCTGGTCCTTGTCCGGGTGCAGGCGACCGACATTGCCCACCACCCAGGCGCCCTGCGGCAGGCCCAGATGCTCGCGGGCCTCTTCGCGGGAGACCTGCTCGGCCTGCACGGCGGCGACATCAATACGGTTGTACAGGGTCTCGATACGATCGTCCGGCCAGCCCGGCAGGCACGCACGCATGTCGTCGCGCACCGCATCGGACACCCCGAGCAGCGCCAGGCGCTTGCGGAAAAGATTGGCGAACAGCTGGCGAGTACGGCGCTTATAGTCACCAAAGGCATGGTGCACGCCGATCACCGGCAGCTGGCTGCCGAGCAAGGCGACATAGATGGGCTTGAAGCGGTGGGCGATGCACAGCTTGAAGTCGCGGGAAGCGGCGATGCGCTTGAAGTCGGCGATGGCCTTGAGCTTCAGGCCGCGCACCTGGCGACTGGAATAGTCGAGGAAGATCACCTCGTCGGAGGCCGAACCGGCCTCGACCTCGGCGCTCGGCGCACCGGTCAGGTAGACGGTGCAGACCTTGTAACGCGTACCGGCAAACAGCGCGGCGTACTGCCGCGCGCAATCGAGGAAGGGGCCGTCATAGCCATGGCAGAACTGCAGTATCCACTGCTGCCCGGCCCCCATGACCTCAGATGTTGTCATACCAGTCCTTGCCGTCCTTGACCACGAGGATGTCTTCCATGATCAGGTACTGCAGGTCAGAGCCATAGAACATATTCAGCGCGTCGGTCGGCGAGCAGATCATCGGTTCGCCACGACGGTTGAGCGAGGTGTTCAGCGACACGCCGTTGCCGGTCAGCTTCTCCAGCTCCAGCATCAGGTCGTACCAGCGCGGATTGAAGCGGCGCTCCAGCACCTGGGCGCGCGAGGTGCCGTCTTCGTGCACCACCTCGCCGACACGGGTCTTCCACTCCTCGTTGACCTCGAAGGTGAAGGTCATGAACGGGCTCGGGTGATCGACCTTGAGCATCTGCGGCGCCACGGTGTCGAGCATCGACGGACAGAAGGGCCTCCAGCGCTCGCGGAACTTGATCTGTTCGTTGATGCGGTCGGCCACACCGGCCACGCTCGGGCAACCGATGATCGAGCGACCGCCGAGGGCGCGCGGGCCAAACTCCATGCGCCCCTGGAACCAGGCCACCGGGTTGGCATCGACCATGATTCGGGCAATGCGCTGCGCCGTGTTGTCGATCTGCTTGAACTTGGGCTTGCGCGGGTAACGCGCGCAAGCGGCGATCACATCCTCGTTGGAGTAGGACGGGCCGAGGTAGACGTGCTCCATCTTCTCCACCGGCACGCCGCGCTGGTGGGAGATGTAGGCGGCGGCGCCGACTGCAGTGCCGGCGTCGCCGGAAGCGGGCTGCACGAACAGTTCCTTGACGTCATCGCGGGCAATGATTTTCTGGTTCAACTTGACGTTCAGCGCACAGCCGCCAGCGAAGGCGATCTTGCCGGTTTCCTTGAGGATGTCGCCGAGGTAGTACTCCATCATCTCCAGCGCCAGCTTCTCGAACAGTGCCTGCATGCTGGCGGCGTAGTGGATGTACGGATCGTCGGCGATGTCGCCCTGGCGTTTCGGGCCCAGCCACTCGATCAGCTTGGGCGAGAAGTAGTAGCCCTTGCCGTTTTCCTTGTAGCGACGGAAACCGATGACGTTGGCGTACTCGGTGTTGATGATCAGCTCACCGTTCTCGAACTTGGCCAGGCGCGAGAAATCGTACTTGGCCGCGTCGCCGTAGGGCGCCATGCCCATGACCTTGAACTCGCCGTCGAGCATCTCGAAGCCGAGGAACTCGGTGATCGCGCCGTACAGGCCGCCGAGCGAATCCGGGTCGTAGAACTCCTTGATCTTGTGGATCTTGCCGTTCTCGCCGTAGCCGAAGAAGGTGGTGGCGTACTCGCCCTTGCCGTCAATGCCGAGGATCGCGGTCTTTTCCTTGAAGCCCGAGCAGTGGTAAGCGCTGGAAGCGTGGGCCAGGTGGTGTTCTACCGGCTCGATCTTGACCTTCTTCAGGTCGAAGCCCAGCTGCTCCAGGCACCACTGAATCTTCTTGTGGTAGCGCTTGTAGCGGCGATTGCCCATCAGGATGGCGTCGAGGGCACGATCCGGTGCGTACCAGTAACGCTTGGCATATTGCCAGCGGGCCTTCTCGAAGATACTGATCGGCGCGAAGGGGATGGCTACCACGTCGACATCCGCCGGCTTGATCCCGGCCTGCTCCAGGCAGAACTTGGCCGACTCGTAGGGCATGCGGTTCTTCGCATGCTTGTCGCGCACGAAGCGCTCTTCTTCCACTGCCGCGATCAGCTTGCCGTCGATGTAAAGCGCGGCGGACGGATCATGACTGAGTGCGCCGGACAGGCCGAGAATGGTCAATGCCACGGAAAAGCCTCTTTGCAGCTACGGGCGGGCATGCCGCCACGGGAAATGGAAGGCGAACAAAGGCTCGCCCAAGCAAAGCCGGGGATTATAGCCACAGAGCCGAGCCGAGGGTATTACCCGACACTGACCGCCCAGTCGACTCAGAGTCGCGGCAGGCGCTGATCAAGCAAGC
>CALMID010000469.1 GCA_937863915.1 uncultured Pseudomonas sp. | reverse complement strand
GATTATTCGATAGCACTCAGGCCCGAAAATGGGCCGAGCGCTGGAGCCAGAGCAGCCAGACACCCTTTGTGCTGGCTCTGCCCGCCTATTCGGTAGCCTTGCTAGACAATGTCGGTCGACGGCCATTGATAGAAGCCGAAGCACCCGTGGACAGCCGCGCGCCTCGCCGCGAGTTGCGCAGCGACCCACACGCTATGGCTCTACTGCTACGCCAATTAAGCGAGCGGCCGCCACCACACCTGCAGGGGCTGATCTGGTTTCGCCTGCCTCTGGCCGACGACCGCCGCAGCTGGCCGCTGGCAACACTACTGGCCGTCGCCCGTGGCGAGGCGCTGCAGCCGCAGGGTGAGCTGCAGGTCCATAGCGAGAACGGTCTGAGCCAGCTGAGCCTGTACAACCGCGGCAATCTGCCCTGGCCTCTGCCCGCCCGTTTGCAGCTGCCCGCCAGCCAGTGCAGCGCCGCCGACGGCCTGCGCCATTACCAGCTGCAGCGCGAACCGGCGCAGCTCTTGTTTATCCGCAGACAGCCTGCTGAACTGCGCCCCGGCGCCCGACTGGCACTGGGCTGGGCACGCTGCGAAAAAATCGATCAAGGAGGATGGAATGCACACCCCTGACTGGCGCCATGCGCTACTGGGCACCGCGCTGATTATCGGCAGCAGCGCCACGCTGGCCTGCGGCCCCGACTTCCAGCTGCGCCTGCTGGGCGATCGCCAGCTCAGCCTCAGCGACCTGCCCGAAGGCAACTTCGCCGTCGAGGCCGCACGCCTCGGCCAGTCTATCGCCGGGCTGGGCAAGGCCAGCGAAGCCACCCTGCAACCCTGGTGGGATGAAGACAACCAGCGTTACATCGAACAGCGCAACGAGCTGGAACAGGCTGGCCTGAGCCCCGAACAGGCCGCACGCCTGGCCGAACTGCGCCGACTGACCGACCCCGCCGCCGCAGAAGCCGCCGCGGCCGATCTGCCCGCCGAGCTGCGCCTGTACAGTGCCGGCGCCGTGGCCTTCGCTCAGGGCGACTGGCCCCTGGCCGCCGATTACTTCCGTCGCCTGCTCGCCCTGCCTGCCAGCGAACGCGCCCTGCGCAGCACCTGGGCCGCCTACTCCCTGGGACGCGCACTGAGCTACCAGAGCGAGACGGCAAGCGACGCGGAAGATGCCCAGGCCCGCCAGCAGGCCTTGCGCGAGCAAGCCAGCGCCGCCTTCGCCCAAACCCGCGCCCTGAGCAGCAGCGGCTTTGCCGACCCGCTGGAGCTGGGCATCGCCAGCCTCGGCGAGCAAGCCCGCCTGCAACGCCAGGCCGGCGACTGGGACGGCGCCATCCGCCTCTATGCCAGCCAGATGCAGCACGACTCGCCCACCGGCTACAGCTCGCTCAAGCAACTGGCCCGCGAACTGGGGCAGATGCCCGAGGAACAACTTTCCCCATTGCTGCAGCAATCGGCCGTCGCCGGCCTGCTCACCGCCTTTCTCTTCAGTCACCTGGACTGGTCCTACGGCGAGCAGCCGGAGGGTCGTGCGGACTACGTGCTGCGTCTGCTGCAACGCGGTGATGGCCTGCTGGCCGAAGCCGACCGCCTGGCCGCCCTCAGCTACCAGAACGGCGACTACCACGGGGCCCGCCAGTTTCTCCAGCGCGCGGGCGACAGCGGCCTGGCCTGGTGGCTGCGGGCCAAGCTGGCCTTGCAGGACGGCGACAAGGATGCCGCGCGCGACGCCTACGCCAAAGCCGCCAAGGCCTTCCCGGATGACGAGCAATGGGGCTTTCGCCGCGCCCCGGACTGGAGCTACGAGACGGTCAAACCGCGCTGCCGGGTCGAGGGTGAAAGCGCCATCCTCGCCCTGGAGCGGGGTGACTATCTGCAAGCCTTCGAGCTGCTCTATGCCAGCGGCGATCTGGACTGGTACGACACTGCCGAAGTGGCCGAGCGGGTGCTGACCCTCGACGAGCTGAAGACGTTTGTCGACCAGCACGTACCCGCCCCGACGCCCGAGCAGATACCCGCCGCCGACAGCTATGAACCCCTCCCCGTATCTGCTCGCTTGCGTGAGTTGCTGGGCCGGCGCCTGCTGCGCGCCGAACGCTGGGATGAGGCGGCGGACTACTTCGCCCGCGCCGAACTGCAGCAACAGGCCCAGGACTATGCCGAGGCCCGCGAGCAGGCGCAGTCACGCTGGAGTTCCATCGGCCAGGCCGAGGCGCTGTACCGCGCCGGTCTGCTGGCCCGCCAGCACGGCATGGAACTGCTCGGCAGCGAAATGGGCCCCGACTATCAGGTCCTCGGCGGCAGCTATTCCTTCGGCCCCGTGCAACTGCAGCCCGGCCCCTGGCTGAGCAAAGACGAAGCCAGTCGCCAGCTTGATCACCTGGTCCAGCCCAATCTGCGCTACCACTACCGCTACCTGGCAGCCACCCTGGCCGAACAGGCCGCCGAGCGCCTACCTCACTCCAGCCAGGCCTATGCCGCGACGCTCTGCCAGGGCAGCGGCTGGGTGGAATATGTCGACCTGGCCAGTGCCCGCCGCCTCTATCGGCAATATGTGGAGAACGGCCCCTATGTGCCCTGGGCCGCCGACTTCGGCCGGCAGTGCCAGGAGCCGGATTTTGCCACGGCGCAGACGCGCCAGTGGCAGGAGCAGGCCAGCGCCATCCGCCACGGCCTGGGGCCTTGGAAACTGCCGCTGCTGGGCGCCGCCGGCCTGCTGCTCGGGGGCGGGATCGCCCTGTGGCGTCGCCGCGCCGGCAGCCAGGGTCTATAGTGAAGCAAACCCATCAGGAGTCCCGTCATGACCGAGTCCGTTTCCGAGCGCCGGCGCTTCCAGCGCATCGCCTTCGACGCCCTCACCGAGCTGCAGCAGGGTGAACGTCACTGGCCGGTGCAACTGCACGACGTATCGCTGAAAGGCCTGATGGTGCACGCGCCGGCGCAGTGGAATGCCGATACCAACCAGCCGCTCAAGGCCATCATCACCCTGGGCAGCGATATCCGCGTGGAGATGGAAGTGGTGCTGACCCGTCAGGACGGCCCGATGCTCGGTTTTGTCTGCCGGCACATCGACCTGGACTCGATCAGCCACCTGCGCCGCCTGGTTGAACTCAACCTCGGCGACCTGGGCCTGCTGGAACGCGAACTGGCCGCCCTCGGCGGCGAGTAACCCTCAGCCTCGTCGCCCGGCTTGCCTCCGGGCCGGGCCTCACTCCAGCCGCGCCGGTACCTCGCGCCACTGCCCCGGCTGCAGGCCATCGAGAGCAAAGGGGCCGATGCGTACCCGCACCAACCGCAGGGTCGGCAGCCCCACGGCGGCCGTCATGCGCCGCACCTGACGGTTGCGCCCCTCGCGAATCACCAGCTCCAGCCAGGCGGTCGGCACACTCTTGCGAAAACGGACCGGCGGGTGGCGCTCCCACAGCTCCGGTTCGTCGATCTGCCGTGCCTCGGCCGGCAGGGTCGGTCCGTCATTGAGCAGCACGCCATCCCGCAGTTGCTGCAGCTGAGCCTCGCTGGGCTCCCCTTCCACCTGCACCCAGTAGGTCTTGCTCAGCTTGTGCCTGGGGTCGGCAATGCGCGCCTGCAACTGACCGTCATTGGTCAGCAGCAACAGGCCTTCGCTGTCACGATCCAGGCGCCCTGCCGGGTACACGCCCGGCACATCGACGAAATCCTTGAGCGTGGCGCGCCCCTGCTCGTCCTGAATCTGGGTAAGCACCTCAAACGGCTTGTTCAACAGGATCAGCTTCGCCTCTGCCGGAGCCGGTTTGGCGACTCGCCGCCCGGCCGGCGATGCCGCACGCGGAGCGGACTTGGGCGCTGAAGCGGGTTTGGAGTGCGGCGAGCGGGGACGCGGCGGACGTGACATGACTGGCAAACAGTTGGCTGGGCAGAAGTGCTGGCGCGCATGCTAGGGTCTGTGCCGTTACCCCGGCAAGCGAGAAACGACCATATGTCACGCGCCCTGCGTCCCACCTGGCTGATCAGCCTGCTGACTCTGGCTGGCTGCGCGACGCCCTATCAGGGCCCGGTCAGCGACCACTTCGATGGCCAGCGCTTCCACAATATCGAGCCCAAGCCGCACCACAGTTTCTGGAGTTTCCTGAAATGGCAGTTCAACCGTGAACCGCAAGTGGAATGGCTGCCGCAACCCGGCCCGGCTGAACCGCCGCGCCTGGCCGAGCGGGTACAGGGCGACGAACTCCACGTTACCTACGTCAACCACGCCACCCTGCTGATCCAGCAGCATGGCCTGAACATCCTCACCGATCCGCTGTGGAGTGAACGCAGCAGCCCGTTCAGCTGGGGCGGGCCGAAGCGCTACCACCCGCCGGGCGTGGCCCTGGACGCGCTGCCGCCGATCGACGTGATCCTGGTCAGCCACAACCATTACGACCACCTCGACCTGGCCACTCTGCGCCTGCTCGCCGAACGCTACCCCCGGGCACGTGTGGTCACCGGCCTGGGCAATGCCGCGCTGATCCGCCAGACCGGCCTGCAGCACATCACCGAGCTGGACTGGTGGCAATCGCTGGCCCTCAACGACGAGCTGACCCTGCATGCCGTGCCGGCACAGCACTGGTCATCCCGCACCCGTACCGACGTCAACCAGACCCTGTGGCTGGGCTTTGTCCTCGACTCGGCGCAAGGCCCCGTGCTGTTCCCCGGCGATACCGGGCTGGGACCTGAGTTCAAGCTGATCCACCAGCGCTTCGGCCCCATGCGCTTCGCCGCCCTGCCGATCGGCGCCTACGCGCCACGCTGGTTCATGCGCGACAACCACATGAACCCCGACGACGCCGTGCAGGCGCACCGCCAGCTGGAAAGCCGGCAGAGCATGGCCATCCACTTCGGCACCTTCAACCTCAGTGACGAAAACCAGTTCGCCCCGCCCCAGGCGCTGCACCAGGCGCTGATTGACTGGCAGGTGCCGGCCGAGCAGTTCCGCGCGCCCAAGCCGGGCGAGCACTGGCAGGTGCCACCCTTGCCTCAGGAACGCTGAGGCTCGCCAGCGGGGCCTGTGGCGCTGTAAGCGAAATGCCCCCGGCGAGGCGGGTCAACGGAACGGCGGCTCGTCGAAGCTGCGCAGCTTGCGCGAGTGCAGTGAGTCGAGCTGGCCACGAAGCAGGTCCAGCGCGGCAATGCCGATGGCCAGGTGCTGGCTGACGGCGCGCTGGTAGAAGCCGCTGGCCGAGCCGGGCAGCTTGATCTCGCTGTGCAGCGGTTTGTCCGACACGCACAGCAGGGTGCCGTAGGGCACCCGCAGGCGGTAGCCCTGGGCGGCGATAGTGCCGCTCTCCATGTCCACCGCCACGGCCCGCGAGAGGTTGATCAGCGCCCGCTCATGGGCCCAGTGCAGCTCCCAGTTGCGGTCGTCGTAAGTCAGCACGGTGCCGGTGCGCAGACGCTTCTTCAGCGCCTCGCCACGCTCGCCTGTGACCTTGGCGGCGGCCTCCTGCAGGGCCTGCTGCACCTCGGCCAGCGCCGGGATGGGAATGTGCGGCGGCAGCACCCGATCCAGTATTCCATCGCGGCGCATATAGGCGTGAGCCAGCACGTAGTCGCCAATGGTCTGCGACTGCCGCAGGCCGCCACAGTGACCGATCATCAGCCAGCAGTGCGGGCGCAGCACGGCCAGATGGTCGGTGATGTTCTTGGCGTTGGACGGGCCCACTCCGATATTGACCAGGGTGGTGCCGTGGCCGTCCTCGGCGATCAGGTGATAGGCCGGCATCTGGTAGCGGTGCCAGACCACGCCCTCGATGATCGCCTGCATCTCGCCCTCATCCATGCCGCGCTCGACCAGCACATTGCCGGGCAGCACCATGCGCACGTAGCGCGAGTGTCCCAGCAGCTGATCCAGCCCGTAACGGATGAACTGGTCGACATAGCGGTGGTAGTTGGTCAGCAGAATCCACGGCTGCACATGGCGCCAGTCGCTGCCGGTGTAATGCACCAGACGACGCAGGGAAAAATCCACCCGCGCCGCGTCGAACAGGGCCAGCGGCAGCGGGTCGATGTTGGCCCAGTCGTACAGGCCGTCGGCGGTGCCGTCGCTGACCGACGACAGGTCGGTGCTGGGGAATACCCGCGCCAGCTCGGCGGCGGTCACCCCGGAGCCGGCCAGCTCGTCACCCTGCTCGACCACATAGGGATAGGGAATGTTCTGCTGGCTCAGGCCGACCTCGATGGTCACGCTGAAGTCGGCCATCAGCGGCCGCAGCTGATCGAGCAGGTAGCCGCGAAACTCCTCCGGGTGGGTCACGGTCACGCTGTAGGTGCCGGGCACCTGTACCCGGGCATAGGCGCGCACGGTACTCGGCACTTCGCCCTGGCAGTGGTAGGTCAGGCGCAGTTCCGGGTAGCGGAACTGTTCGCGCTCCAGCGTGCTGGGCACGGCGCGCTCCTTGAGGTAACGCCTGAGCGCCTGCCCCAGCGCCTCGCGTGCCTGACGGTGCAGCAGCGCCAGGCGCTCGACCGCTTCCTCGGCGGTGGCCGCCACCACGAACTCGTTGAACAGCATGGCACTCATCAACCGCCTCCTGAAAAACCTCTGCGCCTATCTTGCCCAGTGCCGGGCCGGCGAAGCCAGCACTGCTTGCGTCGCGCCGAGCGGTATTGGGTTCTGCCCGGCAAATCCAGTATGGTGAGACACCCTCACTGCATACACGCCGCCCATGACCCGCTCATTACTTCACTCCGCCCTGTTCTGCATCGCCGCCTTCGGTGCGCCACTGGCGTTGGCCAAGGTCGAGGTCAAGCCGGTGCAGCACAAGACGCTGGGACTGATGCTGGTGGCCAAGGTGTCCGAGGAGATCAGCCCCGGCGATTACGAAGTGCTCCTGCGCGGCATCACCGGCAACCCCGGCCGCTATGTGAAGAAGATCGTCCTGCTCGACAACATCGGCGGCAGCGTGCCGGAAGCCATGCGCATGGGGCGCCTGCTGCGCGAGTCCGGGTTCGATGCGCTGGTGCCGTCCACCGGCGTGTGCCAGGGCACCTGCGTCTATCTGCTGGCCGCCGGCCGCGACAAGACCGTGAAAGGCTACGTCGGCCTGCACAGGCCGCCCTTCGCCAGTGGCGACTCGGTGTTCTCCGGGCTGACCTACCAGGGTGTGCGCTACAGCCCGGCAGCCTACTTCCGCGAGATGAACATCCCCACCGCCCTGCTCGAAGACATGCAGCGCATCGAGCCGCGCAACATGCGCGTGCTGTCGCCGGCCGATCTGGCCCGCTACCGTCTGAACTAAGCCCGCTACTGCCGGGCCACCGCGCGCGCCTTGAGCGCCTGCCGCACCTGCCCCTGCAGCTGGTAGGCCGGCGCCTCCAGAGCCCGGTAATCCCGGGCATAACGGGCAGCGAACTGATCGACACCCAGCTGCCGATACTGCTCCACATGCTTGAGCTCGTGAGCCCACAGGGCGACGTCATCGCGGGCTTCGGCGGCATCACGAAAGACGATCACATCGACCAGGGTCACCGCACTGACATCCGGGTTCTGCATCAGCGTGTGGGCCATGTTCAGCTCCACCGGATCGCCGACCTTGAAGCGCACCGAATCCAGCACGGCAAAGTCGAAGTAGGGTTCCAGCTCGGCGCGGATATGCAGCGGAATCGGCTCGACGCCACTGGCCAGCAGACGATGACGCGACTGCACAATCCAGTCACGCAAGCCGGTACTGGCCAAGCGGTGCAGATCATCCAGCCCCGGCGCATCCTGCGGCGCGCAGAAACAGGCCAGCAGGCACACCTGCTGCTGACCGGCCGGACAGCCGGCTGCCTGGACACCAGCGCTCAACACCGCGCTCAACGCCAGCAGAGAAAGGGACTTCAGGGCTTTCACAGACACTCCACGACACGCCACCCGTTGGCTGTCTGTTCAGACAGCGCGGGTGAGAGTTTGTCACCCGCGCGTCTTCAAGAGAATGTCGTGAGCCGGGTTCAGGCCAGGTGCGGCGTACTGCGCGCCAGTAGCGCCGCCACATCGACACCGCGCGGCAGGGTGCCGTAGACCCGCCCGCGACCCTGCAGGCGGCTGGCGATAAAGGCATCGCTGACCGTAGTGTTGCCGGCTTCCAGCAACAGCTTGGCCTGCAGCGCCACCGCCACGTCCTCGGTCAACTGACGGGCGCGGTACTGGATGTCGGCCGTGTCGCTGAAGTCGCTCTTGAGCTGGCGGATATGCGCCGCCAGGCGCGCGTCGCCATGGCCATCGCCCAGCTCATGGAACAGCGCATCGAGCACGCCCGGCTCCTTGGACAGGGCGCGCAGCACGTCCAGGCACTGCACGTTGCCCGAGCCTTCCCAGATCGAGTTGACCGGTGCTTCGCGGTACAGGCGCGGCAGGATGGTTTCCTCGACATAGCCGGCGCCACCCAGGCACTCGCTGGCCTCGGCGACCATCTCAGGAGCGCGCTTGCAGATCCAGTACTTGCCGATGGCCGTGACCAGGCGGGCGAACTTGGCTTCCTGCTCGTCGTGCGGATTCTCCAGCGCACGGCCCATGCGCATGCACAGCGCCAGCGCCGCCTCGCTTTCCAGGGCCAGGTCGGCCAGCACGTTCTGCATCAGCGGCTGCTCGGCGAGCAGCTTGCCACCGACCTGGCGGTGGGCGCAGTGGTGCGCGGCCTGGGTCAGCGACTGACGCATCAGGCTGCTGGAGCCCACCATGCAGTCGAAGCGGGTCATGGCCACCATTTCGATGATGGTCGGCACGCCACGGCCTTCCTCGCCGATCATCCAGGCCAGGGCGCCGCGGTACTCGACCTCGCTGGAGGCGTTGGCCCAGTTGCCCAGCTTGTTCTTCAGGCGCTGCACGTAGAACTGGTTGCGCGTGCCATCCGGGCGGTGGCGCGGCAGGAGGAAGCAGGACAGGCCCTTGTCGGTCTGCGCCAGGGTGAGGAAGGCGTCGCACATGGGCGCCGAGCAGAACCACTTGTGCCCAACCAGCTCATAGGCCTGGCCCGGACCACCGGCCCCCACCGGGTAGGCGCGGGTGGTGTTGGCGCGCACATCGGTGCCGCCCTGTTTCTCGGTCATGGCCATGCCGATGGTGACGCCAGCCTTCTGCGCCATTGGCACATTGCGCGGGTCGTATTCGGTGGCGAGGATTTTCGGCAGCCACTGTTCGGCGATATCCGGCTGCAGCTTGAGTGCCGGTACGGCGGCAAAGGTCATGGTCAGCGGGCAGCCACTGGCGGCCTCGGCCTGGCTGTGCAGGTAGGTCAGGCCGGCGCGGGCGACATGGGCACCGGCGCGTGGCTCGGTCCAGGGCAGCGACGGCAGGCCATGCTCGACGGCCGTGCGCATCAGCTCGTGGTAGGCCGGATGGAACTCCACCAGATCGATGCGGTTGCCGTAGCGGTCGTGGGTCTTGAACTGCGGCTTGTGCTCGTTGGCCAGGAAGCCGGCCGCCATCAGCGGCCCGCCGGCCAGGGCGCCATAGGTGTCCAGACGCTGTTCGGCCCAGCCGGCACCGAAGCGGCGGCTCCACTCCTGCAGCGGCAGGTCGAGGCGGTAGAGGTTGGCGCCGTCCAGGCTGGGGACCTGGTTGAACACCTCATGGGTTTCAGCGAACTGGTGCAGGCTCATCGGGCAATCTCCACGGGCTGGCTTTGTACAGGCTGGCTTTCCAGCGACTGAATGTTCAATGGCAGTTGCGCGCCGACAGCGCGCAGACAGAAGTTGCTCAAGCCCTGGCTGACCGCTGCCAGGTCCATGCTGGGCTCACCGGATTCACGGGCCGCGCGGGCCGCCGGCGACAGCGGGCCGACCAGCGCCTCGGCAATCGCACCGACCAGGCAGGCGGCGCTCAGGCTCAGCGAGTCGACCTGGAACTGACCCAGGCGCCGTCCCTCGTCCAGCAGACGGACGAACAGCTGGGCGTATGCCTCGCGAAAACGCAGGCGCTGCTCGTCGACCTCGGGCTCGACCGGCTCGGCGATCAACGCAAAGGCCAGCTGGCGGCTGTGCCAGGCGCGCTCGGCAAAGCCCCGGACGCCGGCCAGTAAGCGCTCGCAGGGACTGCCCGGCGCACCGAACACCGCGGCCAGGGCATCCACCTCGCGCTGGCTGGCGCGGGCAAATACCTCGGAGGCCAGCTCGCCCTTGCGGCTGAAATGACGGTACAGACTGCCGGTGGCGATCCCGGCCTCGGCGGCCAGACCCTGCATGGTCAGAGCAGCAAAACCGCCAGCGGCCACCTGGGCATGGGCACAGGCAAGAATGTGCTCGCGCAGCTGCTGATCGCGTTCGACACGGGCCGTGGTAGTACGGTAAGCCATACTCTGAATCCGAATTCACACTTTGCAGCAGTGAATCACGGCCAGCCGCACAGGCAAAGGGGGATTTGTGCCAAAGCGCCCGGCCGATCCGGCCAGGCGCCGAGGCAGA